>NZ_JBDGQQ010000189.1:0-14629 GCF_042218895.1 Salinibacter sp.
CGAGAGCGGGGGCCGGTGCCCCCAGAAACACGATGCCGGCGGCCAAGGACACGAAGAAAAAAGCGACTCGAGACATCTGGCGTGGATAAAGCACGAGGAGGTCGTGAAGTGTATGGCGCTTTCCCCCCTAACTCCCGCGAGGCCCCTGAGAAAGAATAAGAAGTCAAGCTCTGAGAATGAAGACCGGCAGGTTCGAAAATGCCTGTTCTCTGGCCGGGGGCACGTCCGGAAGTTCGTCGGGCCTCTTCGGCAGAGCGCCCAACGGCTGGGCGTCCACGGGAGCGGAGATTCCGCACGGGCCGTTTTTCGGTCCGCCCCCGTTCACGCTCTAAAACCTGTACGAGAGTCCGACCGAGAATGGAAAGGTCGTGATGGCATTCTCCTTGCTCCCCGGCAGGCTTCCTGTGGCACGAACTTCCGCGTTGACTGAGAGGTCACCCACGAGTGATGTCGACGCCCCAAACCCAACGTCCCCCCCGGCGTCTGTTACCCCGACGTCCGCAAGCTGAATAGCGCCCCCCCTGGAGGTCTCCACGCGGGTGCCGTCGACAGTGGTTCGCGCAACGCCCAGGCTCACCAGGAAATAAGGGTTGATCCGCCCCACAGACGTGAGCGTGATCCGGCCCTCCAGGGCCGCGATCCAGAGCTGACCATCCGGGTCGGGCGACAGCGAGCAGTTCCCCCTGCGGCAGTCCCGAAGCCCAACCTCCCCCACCCGCAGCTGCGATTGCTGAGCGCGCAGCCCAGTGTACAGTGTGAAGTTCGACGATACGGTCCAGGAAAGTCCGGCCGAGGCGTACACGTGGGCGCCTGAATTCAAATCGACCGGTACGACTCCGGTGGCTCCCTCCATCTGCCCGCTCTTGATTGTACCATCTGCCTTGACAGACTTTGTGGGAACAACCCAGCCGGTTCCGACCTCGATGCGGACATCCTGGGCTCTGGTGTCCCGTCCCCCGACCAACGCCGCGAACGCAAACACGAGAACAAAAAAACGAGTGGCGAACTGAGACGGGGGCATGTAGAGTCGGGCGTTCCGTTGTCCTGGAGGTAGGGAAGAAAGATTTTTAATACTGCCGGTCTCAACGCAGAGGCACCGTGCTCGTTCTCTCCCCGAGAGATCTCTGTCAAGTTCCTCAAGTGAGAGTCTGAGCGGAGCCGCCCGAATGGCTTTTTTCCCTCGTGACTCTTTTTCTTGGTAGTGCTCTTTCGACGCTCGTTACATCTCGCTTCCCCAGACCGAACCGACCTCCCTCATGTCCAACGTCCCCATCGAGTTTGGCACTGACGGCTGGCGGGCCGTCATCGCCGACGACTACACGTTCGCGAACCTCGAACGCGTGGCCCAGGCCACCGCCGACTGGCTGCATGCCGACTACGGGGCGTCCCCGTCGGTCGTCCTCGGCCACGACACGCGCTTTCTGGGGCCGCAGTTCGCCCGCCGCGCCGCCCGCGTGCTCGCAGACGCCGGGGTAGAGGTAACAGTCGCCGACTCGATCGTATCTACCCCCGCAATCAGTTGGGCCACGCAGGCCACCGACCATGAGGCGGGCGTCGTCATCACGGCTAGCCACAACCCCCCCGAATACAACGGCTACAAGATCAAGGCCCACTTCGGCGGTCCGGCGCCCCCGGAGATGATCTCGAAGGTAGAAGCGGCCGTGCCGGACGGCCCCCGGGACGCGGCGCCTCCCCCCTTCGGCGACCTCTCGGCCGACGGATTTATCTACGCCGATGATGTTCGGGGGGGTTACCTTGACGCCCTCCGGCGTACACTTGACATCGAGGCCCTCAGGAGCGCCGATCTCACGATTGCTCACGATGCGATGTACGGAGCCGGCCAGGGCTACGTGCAGGCCTTGCTCGGAGAGGACCAAGTGGTTCCCCTCCGCCACGCCCACAACCCGGGCTTTCACGGTGTGGCCCCCGAGCCCATCGAGGACCGGCTTCAGGAGCTTTCCGAGACGGTGGCAACCTCGGACTGCGACGCGGGACTTGCCAATGACGGCGATGCCGACCGCATCGGGATGATGGACGAGAATGGGGACTTCGTGAGTTCCCACCGCATCCTCGCGCTGCTCACCAAGTACCTCTACGAAGAGCGAGGGCTCACCGGCTCGATCGTCAAGACCTTTTCCACCACTCACATGCTCGACAAGATGGGCGAACGCTACGACCTGCCCGTCGAGACCACCCCAATTGGCTTCAAGCACATTGCCTCACAGATGGCGGAGGGAGACGTGCTGGTGGGCGGCGAGGAGTCGGGCGGCATCGCGGCCACCGGCCACATTCCGGAGCGGGACGGGCTTTACATCGGTCTCCTGATCGCGGAAATGATGGTAAAGCGGGACCTGCCCCTCTCAACCCTCGTGGACGAGCTTCTCGACGAATTCGGTCCGCACTACAACTACCGCGACGACATCCACATCCGCGAGGATCAGAAAGCGGACGTGCTAGACCGCCTCGACAATCAGGGGGGCCTCGACACGGTAGACGGCCATACCGTCGAGGAGGTCCAGACGCTTGACGGCTTCAAGCACGTGGTGGACAACGGCTGGCTCCTCATCCGCCCCTCCGGCACCGAGCCGGTGCTGCGCGTGTACTCGGAGGCCGAGTCCCCCGAGGCCGCCGCGGCCCTCGTGAAGGACGCGTCGCACCAGCTCGGGCTCGACGAATAGTGCGTTCGGTTCGGACCGCGTGCCCATGTCTCGAGCTCCCTTTTCCGTCACCATCGTCGCTGCGCTCCTCGTCGGCGTTACCTGGGCGATCTACGGGCCGGGGTCCGAAGACCCAGCCCTGCTCGTCGCCAACAAGAATGGGGCGTCGCTCTACGTCGTGGATCCGGCATCGGGGCGGGTGACGGACAGTGTCTCCACGGGACAGGGCCCGCACGAGGTGGCCGCCGCCCCGGAGACACGCCGCGCCTTCGTGGCCAACTACGCCGGGGGCACGATCTCGGTGATTGACCTCGACGGCCCGAACGAAACCGAGCGGTGGCCGCTGGAGGCAGCCCGGCGACCGCACGGCATTGCGGTGGGGCCTGAGGAAGAGCGCGTCTACGTGACGGCCGAGGAGCGGGGGGCCGTCTTGGAACTCGACGCAGCGTCCGGGACGGTGCTTCGCACGTTCGAGACGAGGCAGGACGTTACGCACATGCTGGCGCTTTCCCCCGACGCGCAAACGCTGTACGCAACGAGTATCGGCAGCGGCACGCTGTCACGCATCGACCTGGACACCGGTGACGTGGGGCCGCACGTGGCAACAGGGGAGGGGGCAGAGGGCATCACGGTCTCGCCCGATGCCGAGGACGTGTGGGTCACGAACCGGGCCGACGACACTGTCTCGATTCTGAGCGCCGCCTCCGTATCGGTCACTGACACGCTCTCTGTAGACGGCTTTCCGATCCGGGTTGACATCTCTCCCGATGGCCGCCACGCCCTCATCTCGGCCCCGCGGGCCGGAGAGCTCGCGGTCTACAATGCGGGCGAGCGACGACGCATGACGCGCCTCAACGTGGGAACGAAGCCGATCGGCGTGCTCACCCCTACCAACGACCGGGCGTACGTGGCGAACGCAGGCTCGGGCACCGTGAGCGTAATTGACCTGAGCGCTCGCGCCGTCGTGGACACGATCTCGGCGGGCCGCGGGCCGGACGGCATGGCGTACGTGCCTGCCCAGTAGCGCCGGTCCTACGCGACGGGGGATCCTGCCGGGGCCGACTGCCGCTCATCGCCCACGACCTGACCGCCGCGGAGATGGAGCACACGCTCCGTCTGGGCGGCCAGTTCTTCGTCGTGGGTCACCAGGACGAGGGTCGTTCCGGCGGTTTCGTTGAGGTCGAAGAGGAGATCTTCGATCCGGCCGGCCGTCTCGGCGTCGAGATTGCCGGTAGGCTCGTCCGCGAAGAGCACGCGGGGCCGATTGATGAACGCCCGGGCCATGGCCACACGCTGCTGCTCACCGCCCGAGAGCTGGGACGGGTAGTGGTCGTGCCGATCGCCGAGCCCCACCTGATCGAGCAGGTCCGCGGCGCGGTCCTGCGGGTTGGCAGAGCCCCGCAGTTCCGCCGGGACCATCACGTTCTCCAGCGCCGTCAGCGTCGGCAGCAGGCGGAAGGTCTGGAAGACGAACCCGACGTTGCGGTTGCGCACCTCAGCGCGTTCATCCTCATCCAGGGGGTTGAGGACCGTACCACAGAGCTCCACGCGGCCCCTGGTGGGCCGGTCGAGCCCAGCGCAGAGCCCGAGCAGGGTCGTTTTGCCGCTGCCCGACGGCCCCACGACAGCACACGTGTCCCCCGCTTCAACCTCGAAGCTCACGTCGTCGATCACGGTGAGGGTGCGCCCTCCACTGGGAAATGTTTTGGTCAGCGACTCCACACGGAGTACAGGCGTGTCGGCCATCGGCGGCGGTCGGCATTGATGAAAGGGAGCAGAAGCAGAGACACATGCTCTAAGAATGGTGAAACCCTGCGGCGTCGGCCCTGGTTCGCCCTGCAAGACTGACTCTGCAGGATTTTCTTGCCTCTATGTTGGACGTTCGTCCATACCTGCTTCTGTGTGTTGGGGTCCTGGGACTGGTGGGCTGTGGGCAAGATCGTTCCAATTCTCCCACGTCCCGCCCCCGCCCCGATAGCACCGCGTCGTCCCCAGCGTCTGCCTCCTCGGCCGCCTCAGCAGACACGACCGACGAGGGACTGCGCGTCCTCATCCTCGGCAACAGCATCGCCGCCGGGGCCGGGGTGTCGCCTCAGGCCGCTTTTCCCGCCCTCCTCCAGCAGAGGGTGGACTCCCTCGGCTGGAACGTAACGGTGCAAAATGCGGGCGTCAGCGGAGAAACAACGGCCGGCGGGCGCCAAAGAATTGGGTGGCTTCTGCAGGATTCGGTCGATGTGCTCGTGCTTGAACTCGGGGGCAACGACGGCCTGCGTGGCATCGATCCGGCGGTAACCCGGAAGAACCTACGAGCCATCATCGACACCACCCTCGCCACGTACCCGGAGGCACGGGTCCTGCTCGCGGGCATGCAGATTCCGCCCAACCTCGGCCGGCAGTACACACGGCAGTTCCGTCAGGTCTACCCAGCGGTGGCGAAGGCCTACGACCGTGTTACGCTGATTCCCTTCATCCTGCGGGACGTCGCGGGCGTCGACTCTCTGATGCAGGAGGACGGCATTCATCCCACCGCCGCGGGCCACCGCTATGTCGCCCGGGACGTGTGGGAACAGCTCCGCCCCATTCTGGAGAGGATGCGCACCCAGGAGCCGGCATAGCGTTGCCTGGCAGGACGTTCACGTTGCTCGTTCCGCCTTCAGCGCTTACGCCTCCTCCATCTCCTTCACCGCGTCGGCGATTTCGGCGACCGCCTCCTTCGCGTCGCTGAAGAGCATCTTCGTGTTGTTCGCGTAAAACAGTTCGTTCGGCACGCCGGAGTAGCCGGGGCTGAGGCTGCGCTTGATCATGACGACGGTCTGCGCCTCGTCGACGTTCAGGATGGGCATGCCGTAGATGGGGCTCCCCTCGTCTTCCCGGGCCGCCGGATTGACCACGTCGTTGGCCCCGACGACGATGGCGAGGTCCGTCGTCGGAAACTCGGGATTGATCTCTTCCAGTTCGTGGAGCTTTTCGTAGGAGACATCGGCCTCGGCCAGGAGCACGTTCATGTGCCCGGGCATGCGCCCGGCGACGGGATGGATGGCGTATTTCACCTCCACGCCCTGCGCCTCCAGCTGGTCGGCGAGCTCCCGCACCTCGTGCTGCGCCTGCGCCACCGCCAGGCCGTACCCCGGGGCGATGACTACTTTTTCGGCGTAGCGGGCCAGGATGGCCGTGTCTTCCGGCGAGGTTTCGTTCACCGTCTTGCCCTCCGGCACGTCGAGCCCGGCCGCGGGCCCGTCGCCGCCGCCGAAGCCGCCGAGCATGACGTTGGCCAGCGACCGGTTCATGGCCTCGCACATGAGGACCGTTAGGATCATCCCCGCCGCGCCGACGAGCGTGCCGCTCACAATGAGGGCCGTATTGTCGAGCACAAACCCCGCCGCCGCGGCCGCGAGCCCCGAATATGAGTTGAGGAGCGACACGACCACCGGCATGTCGGCCCCGCCAATGGGAATGACCAGGAGGATGCCGAGCAGGAGGGCCGCGGCGCCGAGCCCGAGGGCCGCCCGAATCATGGTCTGGGGCGTCCCCGGAAAGACGTTTGCCGTGGCGATCATGACGCCGAACGCGACGCCGGCGGCAACGAGGAGCAGCCCGGTCAGCACGCGAAGGCCCGGGAACGAGATGGGATTGCCCGTAATCCACCCACTGAGCTTGCCGTTGGCCACGACACTCCCCGAAAAGGTAACTGTCCCGATCAGGATCGAAAGGGCGATGGTGACGGCCGAGATGATCCCGAATCCGGGGGCGTCAACGAGGCGCGCCTCGCCCACGTACTGCGAAAGTTCGGCCCCCGCCACGAGCGCGGACGCCAGTCCCCCGAATCCATTGAAGACGGCCACGAGCTCCGGCATCGCCGTCATTTCGACGGTCCGTGCCAGCACCACCCCAATCGCCCCTCCGAGCACAAGGCCCCCCAGAATCATGGGCCACGACAGGATCTCGTGGAGAAACAGGGTCGCCACAATCGCCACGAGCATGCCGAGAGAGGCGAGACCGTTGCCTGTGCGGGCGGTCACGGGCGACTGCATGCGCTTCAGCCCGAGGATGAAGAGCACCGCCGAGAGGATGTAGGCAAGGTCAACGAATGCAGTCTTCATGGGCAAAACCGTGCAGGGGAGAGTCTATCGGTGGTGGTGTCGTTTGCCTCGTATTCCGTGCTGCGTCAGTACGGCTTCTGCCTCCGCAGCGCGAATCACGCGGTACGCACGCTCAGTCTGCCGTGCCATTCGTTCGCGGGGTGCCGACAGCCGCGGGCGAAGCCTTCTCCTCCCCGAACATCTTCAGCATGCGGTCGGTGACGAGGAATCCACCGACGACGTTGATTGTCGCGACCACGAGCGCCCCAAACCCAATCCAGGTCGACCACGGATCGCTCGTCATGCCGGCCGCCACGAGGGCGCCCACGACCGTAATCCCGCTGATGGCGTTGGCCCCCGACATAAGTGGGGTGTGAAGCGTCTGGGGCACTTTCGTCAGAACCTCTGTGCCCACGAAGGCCGCGAGGACGAAGATGATGAAGTTGTTGAGCATGGGAGGCGCTGTTGGGGAACCAGAAGTAGGAGGTCGATAAGCAGTGTGCTTCGATTTCAACGCGGCTGCTCCGCCGAGCCCCGCGGAAGCGCGCGTGGGGACGCGTGGCCGTCGCGGTGGGGGCATCCGCGCACCACGGTCCAAACATTTATCACGCATCAGGTCTTGCGCATCAGAACTCAAGGCTCTTTCTCTTCCACGGGGTCGAGAAGGCCGCGGACGCGCTCGCTCTGGACTGCTCCGTCGCGGGTAAGGCAGGACTCCGCGATGATTTCGTCGTCGAAGTCCGGGGCGAAGGATCCATCTTCCGTGCACTCTTCAATCATGGCGGCGATGGTCTTGGCGTAGAGCTGGCTTGCGTGCACCGGCATCTCGGCGGGCAGGTTTTCCGGTCCTAAGACGCGCACCTCGTTCTCCACGACGGTCTCCCCCGCCTCGGTGTACACGCAGTTGCCCCCGTTCGGGGCAGCGAGGTCAACGATTACAGAGCCCGGATCCATGGCCGCCACGGCCTCTTCGTTGACGAGAAGCGGGGCCGGCTGTCCCGGAATGAGGGCCGTCGAGATGACAACGTCGGCGTCGGCAATGTGCGGCTTCAAGAGCTCGGGCTGACGCTCCTGCTTCTCTTTCTCCAGCTCCTCCGCGTAGCCGCTCTCATCCTGATCGGCCTCAATGTCGACCTCCAGCTCCACGAAGGTGGCCCCGAGGCTCTCCACTTCCTCGCGGGTGGGCTCCCGGATGTCATAGCCGAAGACCTTCGCCCCGAGCCGTTTGGCCGTGGCAATCGCCTGCAGGCCCGCCACTCCAGCCCCGAGCACGAGTACGCGGGCCGGACGAATGGTCCCGGCGGCCGTTGTGAGTAGCGGGAAAAACTTGGGCAGCCGCTCGGCGGCGAGGACGGCGGCCCGATATCCCCCGATTGAGCTCATCGCCGACAGCGCGTCCAGCTTCTGCGCCCGCGAGATGCGGGGCACGAGTTCCATGGCCAACGTCGTAACCCCTCGCTCGGCGAGGGCCCGCGCGGTTTTGGGACGCTCGAGCGGGCTCAGGAGGCCGACGAGCACCTGCCCCTGCTCGAAGGATCGCACCTCGTCGTCGGACGGTGGGGCGACCTTCGCAACGAGGTCGGCCTCAAAAACCTCCGCACGGTCAACGACCGAGCAGCCCGCCTCCGCGTAGGCCTCGTCGTCATGGTAAGCCTCCCGCCCCGCCCCCTGCTCGACTCGAACCTCAAGCCCGTCTATCGTCGTCAGCAGGCGATCGGCCACGTCGGGAACGAGGGCGACACGATGCTCACCGGGTGCGGTCTCGCGTGGAACGCCAATCGATAGGGCCATAGCACCAAGAGTATAGATGGAGAAACAGCAGCACCGTGGACGGGAGGAGCCCTAGCCGTGTGCCCGTTCGAACTCGTCCATGAACTGCACAAGCGCATCCACGGCCTCTTCGGGGAGGGCATTGTACAGGGACGCCCGGATGCCCCCCACCGATCGGTGTCCCTTCAGACTGAGCAGTCCTCGTTGCTCAGCCTCTTTCAAGAAAACCGGCTCCAGGTCCGGGTCGTGGATGCGAAAGGTCACGTTCATCATCGAGCGGGCCTCCGGCTCCACGGTACCGACAAAGAAGTCGGTTTCGTCGATCCGGTCGTAGAGCTTGCGGGCCTTCCGCCGATTAATGGCGTGAATGGCGTCGATGCCGCCTTGATTGCGGAGCCACCGGCACACCTTTTCCACCATGTAGATGGGAAACACGGGCGGGGTGTTGTAGCGCTGCTCGGCGTGGGTGCCATAGTCAAGCATCGTGGGGAGCGGCTGCTTCCGCCGCTGCAGAAACGCGTCGTGGATGAGCACGAGGGTGACTCCAGCGGGACCAATGTTCTTCTGCGCCCCTGCGTAGATAAGGCCGTATCCGTCCAGGTCCATCGGTCGGCTCAACAACTCGCTCGACGCGTCGGTGACGACCGGAACGTCGAGCACAGGGTCGTCCCTCATCTGGTTGCCGTTGACCGTCTCGTTGGTGGTGATGTGAACGTAGGCCGCGTCCGGATCGAGGTCCCAGTTCTCCACGGGAGGAATGTGACGGAAGTCCTCGTGCTTGCTGGAGGCCGCCACCCTTGCGTTGCCAACCCGCTGGGCTTCCCGGAGGGCTTTCACGCCCCACCGGCCCGTGACCACGTAGTCGGCCGAGCCGTCCTCTGGCAGGAAGTTAAGTGGGACCTGGTAGAATTGCATCCGCGCGCCCCCCTGCAGGAAGAGAATGTGCCAGTCCTCGCCCAGGTCGAGCAGGGCCCGCAGGTGCTCACGGGCCGACTCCTCAATTTTGTCGTAGGCCGGGGAGCGGTGGCTAATCTCCATTACGGAAGCCCCGACGTGGTCGTACACCGGAAGCTCGTCCTTCGCTTCGACCAGTGCCTCTTCGGGAAGGACAGCAGGACCCGCCGAGAAATTATACAGGCGCTGGTCTCGGGCAGCGGGGGTCGCCGTCGAGACAGGAGACTCGGACATGTTCAGGCTCTGGTTTCAGAACGTACCGGATGAAGATCGAGCCCGACGCGTGGGCCCGCAGCACTTCCCACTGGGCCCCTCACCGTGGGACTAACGTAAACAGCACAGCCGCGTCGTTCAACGTTCAGGGGCTGCCCAAGAGGACTGTGCACGGGCCCTTCAAAGCACTTGACCGCTTTTGCCCTCCGCTACGCCTTCGTCCCCAGAGGCCCCTCGCGCGTCGCGTTTCCAACGCCAGAGCGACCTCTGTGCTCGTGCTCAACGACCGTCGGTCCCCGTCTGGTGCCGCTCGGACCCGTCGTCCACTGTGTGCGCTCGGCTGCGCCTCGTCAGTCGCCTCGCGAGTGCGAACTTCTTATTTCTCGTCGATACACAGACTCGCGCGGCATTTCGGAAAAAGGCCGACGGAGAAAGATCCCCGGTGGCCGCGGTTCTTTTCCAGGACCACGCGAAGATTTAGTCCGCAGGCTCGGTCCTCGTGATCGCCCGTGGACATAGCAATGCCCCTGCACAGGACAGTCATGCAGGGGCGAAAGGCACCCGCCGAAAGCACGCTGTTGTGCTTCTGACCTGGGTGGCGCTACGGCGTGACGATGTTGCTTCCGTCTCCGCCACCCGCACTGCCGCCTCCTTCCTCGACGTCAAGGACTTCGATGTCGAAGATGAGCTTGCGGCCCGCCAGCGGATGGTTCGCGTCGATGGTCACCGTATCCTCACCGAGAGCCGTGATGAGAACCGGAACCGTCTGGCCGTTCTCGAGGCGAAGCTGAAGCTGCTGTCCAACTTCAGGGTCCACCTCGTCCGGAATCTGCCCCCGCTCCATCTCCATGACCATGTCTTCTCGGTGCTCCCCGTATGCTTGCTCCGGGTCGACCTCGGTAGTCTTTTCATCTCCGGGCTCCATGCCGGTCACGGCTTCCTCGAATCCTGGAATGACGCGATCCTCGCCAATCGTAAAGCTGAGAGGCTCTCCCTCCTGCGACTCGTCGAATACGGTCCCATCCTCAAGCTTCCCGGTGTAGTGGACCTGGACCTGATCTCCTTCTTGCGCTTGTGCCACGACGCTGTAGTCAGTCTAGTCTGGAAGTTGCGAAATAACTTGATCAGTCCTGTCCAACGCGCCGCCGAAATCAGTGTTCGGCGAATCCTGCAATCATGCTCTGGACTCCGTAGAGAATCGATGAGGAACTGCCTCCGCGAGCGGAAGTGTTCGCTGGGGAAAGGCGTCGTGCAACAAACTTGTAAGAGCAGGGAGCCGCTGTAACGATGGCGTCGACACGTCTTTCCCTGGGGAATACTTCTCACGCTGCGGGGTTGTGTATGGCACACTCTCTGCTACCACTACCACTACAGTTCTATGTACACCAACCTGTATCGCATTGGCCTCGTTGCTGTCTTCAGTCTCACGCTGATGGCAGGGACCGCCTTCGGCCAGCAGGACGACATGTCCAGCGAGTCCCCCGACATTGTTGACACGGCCGTGCAGGCCGATGGCTTCGACCTTCTCGTCAAGGCCCTGAAGGCCGCTGACTTGGCTGAGGCCCTCAAGGGAGACGGCCCGTTCACGGTTTTTGCCCCGACAGACGAGGCCTTCAAAGCTCTCGGAAGCACCCTGAAGGTTCTTCTCAAGGAGCGCAACAAGGAGCGCCTCCAGGCAGTCCTGAAGTATCACGTCGTACCCGGCAAGGCTGCCATGGCGTCGGATGTCACTGGCATGGACGCCGCAAAGACTCTTGAGGGACGGTCCGTCCAGTTCCAGGTGAACGACGGCACCGTCATGGTCATGGGGAAGAACAAGGCTACCGTTGTCAAGACGGACATTGAGGCCTCGAACGGCGTGATCCACGTCATTGATAGCGTTCTGCTTCCTCCGAAGAAGCAAAGCAGCGGAATGTAGGTTTTTTTCCGGCTTTGCGTGGATCGTGAAAGGGCGTGGCGCTTCGTCACGTCCTTTTTCTTTTTGCCGAAGTCGCCGCGCAGGCAGTCGTCCGAAATGCAGACGACTCCGTCATTGCGCAGGGGAGCCGGCTAGCAAGGGGAAGGAGGGCGACCACGAGTGCGTGCTGGCAAAGCAGGTCCGTTCCCGGCCGGGGGACGCGAAGGACTTCGGGACATGCCCCTGGGAATGCTAAAGCGTGAGAACCTGTTTGGTGGATGGATATTCAGCCGAGACACAGCGGACGACGTGCACGAACGGGGCCCAAACGAGCCCTGTAGCAGCGCTACCGGGCGAGTGCAGAACCCGTTCTGCACGAGATCCGCGAAGTCGCAGGCCATAGACAGTCCGCCAAACAGGTTCTGAGAATGCTAAAGCGCGAAGCACACCGGAGTGGCCTCTTTTCCTACGGCATCTCATAGGTCGTGACGAAGGCTTCGGCGGCGTAGAATTCGGGGAGGCCGAGCCGGTTGAGCGTGTCGGCGGTGTCTCTGTTGCGGTCGCGGGCGCGCTGCCAGAACTCGCGCTCGTCGTAGGCGCCGGGAAACATGGCCTGGTCCTTCTGGCTCTCGTGTTTGTAGATGGCCTCCACCTTCTGGTCCAGATCCGCCCGTGAGAGGGGAACGAAGATGTCGGCCCGGTGGATCTCCCACTCCTGCCAGGCGCCGCGGTAGAGCCAGACCCGGGGATCGGGCGTTACATCGCTCATTTCGCCGTCGCCGCCCGCAGTCGACTGCCGGTACTGCTGGAGCGCCTCGTCGATCGCCTGGTAGCACATGCGGTGCGTACCATGGGGATCCGACAGGTCGCCCGCCACGAAGATATTGGTGGGCTGCACCTCTTCGAAAAGCTCCAGCACCACCTCCACGTCCGCCTCCGAGATCGGATCCTTCCGCACGCGGCCGGTCTTATAGAACGGCATGTCCAAGAAGCGGGCGTCGTCGGCGTCGAGCCCCATGACCCCTGTCGCCGCAATGGCCTCGCCGGACCGGATGTTGGCTTTCAGATCCTGTACGGCGGGGAGGTCTACCTCGCCGGGATCTTTTTGGTCAAAGAACGCCTCAATTTCGTCGCGACGGGCCCGGAAGCCTTCCAGGTCCGTCTCGTCCATGTTGAGAACCTCGCTGCTGAGCTCGATGAAGCGGAGGTAGCGCCGCACGTCCGCGTCGAAGACGGCCACGTTGCCGCTGGTCATGTAGGCCACCGTCACGTCGTTGCCGTTTTCGACGAGGTTATTGAGCATCCCGCCCATCGAGATGACGTCGTCGTCGGGGTGTGGGCTAAACACGATGACCCGCTCATCGGCGATGATGTCCTCCTGGTACTTGATGCGCCGGCGAAGGTCCTCGAAGACCTCCCGCGTCAGGTCGTCGATGTGATCGTACTGGTGGACGAGCCCGTGGAGCTGGTTGCGGAAGAAATCGGCCGACTCGAGCCGTGGAATGGCGGTGTTGAGCTTCTTCGAGAGCCAGATCACGGCCCGCTTTGCGCCCTGCTTCGTCCAGTTCACGTCCCGCACCAGCCAGGGGGTCTTCACGCGAGTGAGCTCCCCAGCGGCCGCCCGGTCTACGTAAAAGGTCGCGTTGTCGTGCTCCTGCAGATAGCTGGCGGTCACGTCGCGTGTCGGAGGCTCCTCCACCGCCCGCCGCACGATGGGCGCCTTGTGTTCACCGGTAGCCATGAGAATGATCTCGCTGGCGTCGAGGATGGTGCCCACACCCATGGTGATGGCCTCCTGCGGCACGTTTTCCTCGCCGAAGAAGTCACTCGCTGCGTCCTTGCGCGTGATTTCGTCGAGGACAATCATCCGGGTGCGGGTGTCCTTGCTCGACCCCGGTTCGTTGAAGCCCACGTGCCCGCTGCGCCCAATGCCGAGCAGCATCAGGTCGATACCGCCGGCCTTCTCAATCGCGTGCTCGTATTCAATGCAGTGACGCTCGGTCTCCTCACGGGGGATGTCCCCCCGGGGGATGTGGATGTTCTCCTCGGGGATGTTGACGTGGTTGAAGAAGTTCTCATCCATGAACCGGTGGTAGCTCTGCAGGCTCTCCGGGTTCATGGGATAGTACTCATCGAGGTTGAACGTCACCACGTTGGAAAAATCCAGTCCCTCCTCTTTGTGCATCCGGATGAGCTCCTGGTACACCCCAATCGGCGTGGAGCCGGTGGGGAGGCCGAGCACGAGATTTTGGTTCACGGCCTGCCGCTCCTCGATGAGGTTGGCGATGCGGCGGGCCACCTGACGGGACATGGCGTCCGGCGCATCGAAGATGAGAACGGGGACGCGCTCGCGCTGGGTGCCCCCGTTGGCGCCGGTGACTTGCCGGGAGGTCTCGACGGTCGACGTGTCAACAGACGGGTCTACGCTCGAGAGGGCGTCATCGGACATAGGAGCAGGGGGAACGGTGGCGGGGCAGAGTGTGAGTGGTCTTCCCTTTGTCGGGGCAGTGTACAGGGATCGTAAAAAATCACTCTGCTCCATGAGAAATGGTCCGGTGGAAGCCGTTCCAAAACCGGAAACAAGCGCGGGACGGGGGCCAAGTTGGGGAGACGGAGCGAGGGGCACCGGGCGAGGGCCAAGAATCGAGAGTACGGGGGACGCTACTTCCCCCACCCCGCCCGTTCTCCCGCCCGCTCCTACCCGCGGGTCGCCCACTCGCGGTGAGTCTCGAGGCGGCTTCGCACCAGATCCGGGCGCTCCTGGCCCGGACTGCCGTCGGTCTCGTACGCGTCGAGGACCGCCGCCGGATCGATGGACTCGTCTCCCTCCTCGGCCGCGGCCTGCTGATAAGCGGCCCGGAACGGCACGCCCTCCGCCACCCGCCGCAGCGCCCGCTGGGTGGCGAGGAGATCCGGCGTGCACGCCGCCTCGGTCTGCTGCGGATTGAACTCCAGCCCCCGGACGACCTCCTCTAGCGCGGTGAGCACGTCGGACGTCATCTGTACGCTGCGCAGGACCGCCGCCTTCGTAAGCTGGAGGTCGCGGTGGTAGCCGCCCG
>NZ_JBDGQQ010000019.1:0-13095 GCF_042218895.1 Salinibacter sp.
ACAGCAAGAAGAGCCCGTCGCTCGGCTGGCGCTTTACCGACGCCTGGCTCTCGATCGCCGGCGTAGGAGACACCGGCCTCCCGAACGGGAAGCCCGTTGATGAATGGGGCATTCGGGTCGAGGACCGCATTCCAGTGGGCTCGACCGTCAACCGTGGAGGCGCCACGAACGGCCCGGCCGCATACTACGCGACCCGCAAGTACCTCGAGTGGATTGAGAAGTACGCCCCACCGTACGCCACGTCGATGCGCTGGTCGGAAGCCGGCCCGGTGCCTTCCCGCGGGACGGTGGCGCAGCGCGCCTTCCAGTACATTACCTTCCTCTCCGCCGATGCCTTCACCTCTCCAGACTCCAAAGTGACGGACGATGAGGGCAATCCGAAGTGGCGGATGGCCCCCACGCCCCACGGTCGCTACTGGGACGAAGGCATGAAGGTGGGCTACCAGGATGCGGGCAGTTGGACAATTCCGAAGCAAACGACCGGCAAGAAACGCAAGGCCGCCTGGCTGTGGGCCCAGTTCGCCTCCTCGAAGACGGTATCCCTCAAGAAGTTCAACGTCGGAAACACCCCGGTCCGAAGCTCGACCGTAAACTCGGCGTACTGGGAGAAGCATGAGGGCGAGCTTGGCGGGCTAATCACCTTTTACACCTCTCCGGTGGAAGACCAGTGGACGGATACGGGCAAGAACGTGCCCCACTATCCCCTCCTCGCCGAGCAGTGGTGGAAACAGGTTGCTCAGGCCGCAACGGGATCGAAGACGGTGAAGCAGGCCATGAACGACCTGGCCAAAATCCAGAACTCGTTGATGCAGCGCCTGCGCATGTCGCAGTACTCGCCGAAGCTCAATCCGAAGCGATCGCGCGAGTATTGGCTTGACCAACCGGGATCTCCGAAGGCGAAACGGCCGCCTGAGGATCCGGTGACGGTCCCGTACAATGAGCTCATTCAGCAGTGGGAGCAGCAGACCGAAACTGCGGAAGGAGAAGAGTAAGTGTCTCCTGTCGCATGCCCTCCCCCGGCCACAGCGGAACGCTGTGGTCGGGGGGATGGGGGGTGGCTTCTGTCTCCGGGCCCCGTCCATACGGTCATTTCGACGCGAAGGTCGAAATCGGACACGACCACCCACCAGCATCTCGGAGGCGTAGGGTTCGGGTTGTCATGAGCCCTTCTAAGAACAGCAGTGCTACCTTCAAACCCCTTCTATAGCTCTACTCACAACTTCACGAAGCCCATGAATCATATTCTACGGATTAGCGCGGCCGTTCTCACTGTTCTTTTCATCGGGGCCGCCATTCCTGCACAGGCACAGATGGAGGACGACGAGGAGTTTCCAACGGTCGACTTTTCGGTCAACCTTATGCAGTCGGGTCAGGCCCTCACCGTGGATGACAACAATCCATACTCGCGCCCAGAATTGGACGGGAGCCACTCAGGCTTCCACCAGGTCCGGGCGGGCCTGACCGTCAACGCCCAGTTTTCGGAGCGGGTGAGCGGCCTTCTCAACATCGAGGCCGAGCCCAATGACTTCGGTCAGAATGGCTTTTCCCCGGAGATCGACCTGGTCTTTATCGACCTGGCCCTCACCGACGGGCTCACGTTGCGGACCGGCACCCCGGTAACAGGACTGCTAAACTTCCGCGGGTTCTCAGACGGTCCGGCAGTGCAAGGAAATCCACTGATCGGCAATTCGCCCGCCGACATGATTACCGCCGCCCACGGCATCCAACTTCTCGGAAGCTACGATGCATTTGGCTTTGATGTCACGATCAACCGGAGCTTCGCGGAGGGCTTCACCTCGCAGCGGACGGGGGTTAACGTTATCGCGAAGGCCCGGTTCACAGGATCCGACCGGTTCCAATTCGGCGGCGGGTTCGCCACGCATACCGGAGAGGGCGTTCCTCCCAATGGAGATCAGTTAGGCTCCCCGGGTGTGGTGTTCGCCAATGGGGACCGTGAGAACTACAACTTTCCGGGGACAGGTATCAACTCGACCGAGACCCACGTGAATATGCCGGCCGGGACCATCTTCCAGGCGGACAGCAAGATCAACGTCGCCGGTCTCAGTAACGACCTCTGGGTGGGATACGCCACGGAGAGTGATTTCTCTCCGTACGGGGGAGATTCTTTCAGCGCGTTGTTTCTGGGTCTCGGGACGAAAATCCCCTTCAATGAAAGCTTTTACGCAGCAGGGCGGTTCACCTACGTTGGGGACCAGTCAGAAGCAGTTAGCAACAGTGACCATACGGCCGTGAGCCGCATTCAGGTTGGCTTCGGATATCAGGTTCTCGAGAGGGCGCTCTTCAAGGCGGAGTACGTCCGTCAGGTAGAAGGGGCCGACACCGCCCTCAGCAGAATCGGCAACAACTGGTCCGGGGTCACCGCGGAGCTTTCAGTGGCGTTCTAAGGGATGTTCTCCGGATCTTTTCGCCACCGTGCAGAAGCCCAGGGGGCGCTTCTGGACGGCTCTGGGGCCGCCACCTCGGGGGGTGGGGGCCTCAGTGCTGTCCGGCCGGTTGAGAAGAGCCTCCCTGGGTTCGCCTGCGGGCTGCCTACGCCGGGGCTTTCCAGTCGGCCCCTAACTTGTGCTACACTCCGATTGATCGTTCACTACTTTCCCTCTTCCCATGAAACGAAGCCAGAGCATCCAAGCCCTCGAAGCGCGGCAAGAGCCGTGGGATTTCGTGATTATTGGCGGGGGGGCCACGGGGCTTGGGTGTGCCCTAGAGGCGGCCGCTCGGGGCTACGATCCGCTCCTGCTTGAGATGCACGACTTCGCGAAGGCCACGTCGAGCCGCTCGACCAAGCTCGTGCACGGAGGCGTGCGGTACCTGCAGCAGGGGAATATTTCGCTCGTGCAGGAAGCGTTGCAGGAGCGGGGGATTATGCAACAGAACGCGCCCCACCTCGTCCACAACCAGTCGTTTGTGGTGCCCAACTACGACTGGTGGGAAGGCCCGTACTACGGGATCGGGATGAAGGTCTACAACCTGCTCGCTGGGCAGCAGAAATTTGGCCGATCACGACACCTCAGCCGCGAGGCGACCCTTGAGCACCTTCCGACGGTTGAGCCGAACGGGCTTCGGGGGGGTGTTCTCTACTACGATGGACAGTTCGACGACGCCCGGATGGCCGTGAACGTGGCCCAAACCGCCACGGAGCAGGGCGGCGTGGCCATCAACTACATGAAGGTGACGGACCTGACGAAGACCAACGGGACGGTCGACGGAGTGGTGGCCCGCTGCCAGGAAACAGGGACGGAGTTCCAGATTAGGGGGCGATCGGTCATCAACGCTACGGGCATCTTCACGGACACGGTGCGGCAGATGGACGATCCCAACGCCCGCCGTACCCTCCGCCCCAGCCGGGGAACCCACATCGTGCTCGACAAGTCGTTTCTTCCCGGCGAGAGCGCAATCATGGTGCCGGAGACGGACGATGGACGTGTGCTTTTTGCCATCCCCTGGAGCGATCGCGTGGTTGTCGGGACGACCGAGGCCTCTGTCGACGAGGTTAGCCTCGAACCGCAACCCGATCCAGAGGAGCTGTCATTTCTCCTCGAGCACGCGCAGCGCTACCTCGTCGGGGATCCGGGCCCTGAGGATGTCCTCAGCGTATTCGCCGGCATCCGTCCCCTCGTCGCTCCCGCCGACAGTCACGCCGAGGAGACGGCAGAGATCTCGCGGGAGCATCAGCTGGACGTCTCTGAGAGTGGACTCGTCACCATCTCCGGCGGAAAGTGGACGACCTACCGGAAAATGGCGGAGGATACCATTGATCGGGCCGCGGAGCACGCGGATTTTCACAGGCGCCCCTCTCCCACCCGTAACCTGAACATTCACGGCTGGCACGCGCACTCGGAGCAGTTTGGCGACCTGGCCCCTTACGGCTCCGATGCAATTCCGCTCCGCGACCTGATGCGGCAGCGGCCGGCGCTCCGTGAACCCCTCGATGAGCGCCTCCCGATTCGGGGCGCTCAGGTGGTGTGGGCCACCCGCCACGAGATGGCCCGGACCGTGGAGGACGTGCTTGCCCGCCGCACCCGCTGCCTTCTAATGGACGCAGAGGCAAGTCTTGACGTGGCCCCGAAAGTTGCCCGCCTCATGGCAGAGGAACGGGACTTGCCCTCTTCCTGGGCCGAGAAGCAGGTGGACGCCTACCGGGAGCTGGCCTGTTGCTACCAGATGCCATCCAGTGTCTCGTAGTTGGCACCAGACGTCGAGGCGCAGGGTGGCCAAGCGCCCCCTTTGCCTCAGGACTCCTTCCCTCCTCCAACTCTCATGGTGTCCTTGCACGCAGTGCCCTGCACCCGTGGCAGCCCACGAAGGATGTGCCCCCACTCACGTGGAAACACATCTCTCTTGGTAGACTGCTGCGGCAAGCATACACACAGGGATGATTAGAAGATACCAGGTGAAACATCGCCCTGCACTCTCCAGACTCCGCCGCTCTTCAGCAGCTTCATGTCTCGCATGCGTCTGGCGGCCAGTCCGCTGTGGTCTCCTTCGTAGAGCCACAGAACCTGTACCGTCGCGTTGCTTCCGTTAACCTTCAGCTCCTCGAAGCTGAGAAGGGACTGGACATTCCCCTGTATCTCGCAGTTTTCGGGCCGGGCATTCTTGAAAATCTGTCCAGTGCAACTCAAGAATGAGCCCTCCACACCGGACGGTTTGTTCAGGGCCCCGGCGAGCCCTTTTGCGGCGCGAATGGTCGCCCGCGACGCATCACGCTTGTAGCTGCCGACCGGCCACGTGATCGCGAACGCCTCCGGATCGACCCTCTGCTCGGAAGAACACCCTACGCAGTGATTACGGCGTATGTCACGACGGGTCATCTCGATACTCTGGTCCAAAACCCCCGCAAGTTCCTTCACGTGGTGGGACTTCACGGGGAGACTGTCAGGGTAGTGGCGCACAAACTGATTTTCCCGGATCCACTCGGTTGCGGCACGGGCCACCTGTACAGCCTCAGTCTCAGCCTGCATCTCCTTCTTGGAATCGGCCCCGACCCGATCCTGACAGCCACCAGTCGCGAGGAGAAGTGCCGTCGAGAAGGCCAAGATGGTCAAATGCTTCCGCAGAGTCATTTTACTTGGGTGGTGTTGTGCGAGCGATCGCGGGAGCCAGCGGAGGTGATTTTCCCCTCAATTCGTTCCGTCTTCAGTGATTCACTTCCCCACGAGATCGTCTGCACCCGGGTCCTTTTTGCCTAGTTGAACGTGCGCAACTTCGTGTATGAGAACGTCGCCGGTCGCTGAATCGCTTTGCCCCAGTTTTAAGGATATCCCCTCAAAATGTACGCGCACCCCTTTGTGCTATCCCAACGCGTTAGTCCCATCGTGGAATGAGAGCGTTTTATGCCTGGCGTATTTTTCCGTCCAGTACTTGAGTTTTGCGCAGTCTGAGTTACTGTTCAAAGCCTTCGAGTCGAACTGGTCTTTGGCCCAGCCCCAGACCTGTCCTCTCACGTAGAAAGCTATGTTATCGATGCTGTTGCAATAGGTGTTAGGCTCGGGGCACGGTTGCCCCCCCTGGCAACCCCCGTAGCGCCGAACAGAAGGAAGAAAGCGAGAAGCGGCGATTATTATCCCTTCCATACTCGCTTTGTCGTGTTTTTTATCCATAAAATCAAAAGCAGGCCTCAGCTTCCGCCTGGCAAATATTGAAAATGGCGTAACTACTGCAAGGAGTAGACCAGTTCCCGATCCCCGCAACGAAGTGTAGGACTCATGCCTCCGAGATACGACTTCGCGCAGGCGATGCCCCCCTCGGTGGAGGCCATCAAGGACGATTCTTCCCGATCAGGGGTTCTCGGATCGTCCTCCATCATCGGCGGGATTGCCGGCGTGGCGGGCGGCGCCACGTGCGTGACCGTAAGTCTGACAGACCCGGCAAAACACCCGACGCCCTCGACCCTCGTCGGAGCCACGTCGGTCGCCCTTGGGACCTGGAGCTTAGTCGCGGCCCTCCGGAACGGCGAGGCTTCGCTCCCTTCCTCGCCCCCGGCCTCGGCCCACAGCAACTGGAGCTGGAAAATTGTCCCCACGACGATCACGACGGTAGAGGGATCGACGCAGCCGGGCGTCCGGGCCAGGGTCCAATTTTAGTCTTCCGTCGCGGATCAGCCGGGGTCCGTTCTACGGGGGAGGCTCAGGTGAGGGCCTACGCGGAGGGGACGGTCGGCCGCTGCGGCCTCTGCCTGCTGCTGATCATGGTCCTCGCTGGTTGTGAAATCAAGCTGCCCCCCGAAGGCCAGTCGCGCGAAAGCGCCGCTTCGAACATCCGCGAGGCCGTCTTCTACCGCCTACTCAGAACGGCCTGTGCTATAGCAAAGTATGTGCAGTGCCCTCGAAATAAGCCTCGTATCAGAAACACGCCCACTTCGTCGCTCTGAGCTTGACTCAGAGCCCATCTGACGATCGCCGAGCCCTCCCCGTCTGGCTGGATGGGCTCCAGAGCACGTCTGGAGCGACGAAGGTAACCATTTCTGGCGGCAAGGGGGCTATAACGGGAACGACGAGGCACTGGATGTCCGGACGTGGCCAGACAGCACGTCCGAGGTGCCCGGTGCGTGCAGGGAACCTCTCCACTTTGTTCCCGGCCGGACGCTAGGCATCTATCTCCGGTGCTCCGGTTCGGGGCTGCGCCGCGGCGAAGAGCAATAGTCCCGCCGCCACGGACACATTGAGCGACTCGACAGGGCCGCGCAGTGGAATGGAGACGAGTTCGTCGCAGGCGTCTACCACGTTCGGCGCCAGGCCCTCCCCTTCGCTCCCCAGTACGATCGCGACGGGGCGGTCCCAGTCGCCCTCCCAGAGCGTCGTCTCCGCGGATCCCTCCGCCCCATACACGAAGTACCCACGCTCCTTGAGCCGGGTGAGCATCTGGGCGAGGTCGTCGGTCCGGGCGATCGGGATGCGCGGGGCCGTGCCCGCACTCGCCTTGATGGCGGCGGCGTTGAGGGGCGCCATCTCGCGCGACGGCACGATCACGCCGTCGGTCCCCGCCGCCACGGCGCTCCGCAGAATCGCCCCAAAGTTGCGCGGATCCGTGACCCGGTCCACGACGAGGAGGAGCGGCTTCTTCGTCTGCACGGCGTCCCAGGTCGGGGCAATGTCAGACAGCATCTCGTCGACCTCCCGGTAGCGAATCGGGGCCGTGATGGCCACCACGCCCTGGTGCGCCGCCCCATCCGCCTCGTGCCGGAGCCGCGCGGCGGGCACGTACTGCACAGGAATCCCTCGATCCTCAGCGGCCGACCGGATGGCTCCGATCCGCGATCCACTCGCGTCCTGCTCCAGCATCACCTTTTCCACCCCCACGTCCCCTCGTTCCAGCAGTTCGAGGACGGGCTGGCGGCCGATAAGGGTGGAGGTATCATCTTCACTCACAGGTCGATCGAATCAGCTTATATGAGGACGGGAGTCTACCGGGCACACTTCGGCGGGCAAACCTCCGGGCGGTGAGGAGGATTCGTCCTGCCGGTCTCCTTTCACTGTTCTTCGCTCAGGCCCAGGCGAGCAGGCCTCTGCAAGATGGCGATTGCACGCGAGGACCGGGATCGTTAGTGTGTACGGTGCAACGGAGACGCAACCTCTGCGTTTGAGCTGCAAGCGTGCTATTCCCCTCCTTCTACCCCCATGCCTCCCACTGCCCCCGGACGCACCGCGGTCTTCGTCGACGGTTGTCGCCTTCCTTTCCAACGCTCCGGCACCGGCTACGAAGACCTCATGGCCTACGACATGGGCCGCATGGTGCTTAGGGGCCTCCTGACCCGGACGGGCCTCCCCGCCGATCGCGTAGAGCGTGTCGTGATGGGCACGGTGGTACAAGACGTGAACACGAGCAATGTGGCCCGCGAATCGGCCCTCGCCGCCGGCCTCCCCAGCAGCGTGCCCGCCTTCACGGTCTCGATGGCGTGTATCTCCAGCAATCAGGCCATCACGAGCGGGATGGACCTCCTCCGGACCGGTCAGGCCGACGTCATGATTGCGGGCGGCACCGAAACCCTGAGCGATCCGCCCGTCCGGCTGCGGCGCCCCGTTCGGAAGCGGCTCTTTGGGGCCCGAAACGCAAAAAATACCGCCGATTACCTCGAACTCCTGCAGGGACTGAGCCCGGGCGATTTGCTTCCCGAAACGCCCTCCATCGCCGAATTCTCCACCGACGAGGTCATGGGCGAGAGCGCGGACCGGCTCGCCGCGATGTTCGGCATCTCGCGGAAGGTGCAGGACGAGTATGCCCTGCGCTCCCACCGGCGGGCCGCCGAAGCGCGCGACGACGGCCGGCTCGACGAAGAACTCTACCCCGCGACGGTGCCCCCGGACTTCGAGCCCATCACTGCCGACAACGTGATTCGGGACGACACGTCGATGGAGAAGCTCCGGGACCTCCCGCCCGCCTTCGTGAAGCCGTTCGGGACCATCACCGCTGGTAGCTCGTCGGCCCTCACGGACGGGGCCTCCGCAACCCTCCTCATGGCGGAGGGAGTGGCGGAGGCCGAGGGGTTTGCCCCCCGCGCCGCACTGCGAACGTACACCTACGTGGCCCAGGACCCGAAGACGGAGCTCCTCCTGGGGCCGGCCTACGCCATTCCGGAGGTGCTCGACGAGGCCGGGCTTAGCCTCGACGACATCGACGTGATCGAGCTCCATGAGGCGTTTGCGGGACAGGTTCTGGCCGTGCTCGAAGCGCTCCGCTCCCAAACGTTCGCGGAGGAGCACCTGAACCGCAGCGACCCGGTGGGGGAGGTGGACATGGATCGCCTCAACGCGCGGGGCGGCTCCCTCTCCCTAGGACATCCCTTTGGGGCCACCGGGGCCCGACTCGTGATGAGCGCCGTGAACCGCCTGCACGACGAAGGGGGCCGCTGGGCCCTCGTGTCGGCCTGTGCCGCTGGCGGGCAGGGCCACGCCCTGCTCGTCGAGCGTCTCGGATAGTCTCCTCTTCGGTCCCCCCCTCCCACGTGCATCCAGCCCATGCCCGACCGCATCGACCTGTCGACGAACCTGCTGACGCTCGGAATCGACGAGAGCGGCGTCGCAACCCTCCAGATCGGTGATCCTACCGCGTCGGTGAACAAGATCTCCTGGACCATGCTGGACGCCTTCTCCGAGGCGCTGGACGTGGTGGAGACGCGCTCAGACCTGACGGGCCTGGTCTTTGCGAGCGACAAGCCCGAGTCCTTCATCGCGGGCGCCGACCTGGAAATGGTGAAGAGCTTTGAGATCCCGGCGGAGGCCCGCCGGCTGAGTCGAGAGGCCCACGCATTGGGCACCCGGGTTCGGGACCTCAACCTTCCGACCGTCGCTGCGATTCACGGCTCGGCGATGGGCGGCGGGCTGGAGCTGGCCCTCACCTGCGACTACCGGATCGCCTCCACCGCCGACTCGACGAAGATGGCCCTGCCGGAGGTCCAACTGGGCCTGTTGCCGGGCGGCGGCGGGACGCAGCTTCTCCCCCGCCTCGTGGGCCTGCAGCAGGCCCTTCCCCTCCTGCTCACCGGCAAGAACACGTACCCGGAGAAGGCGAAGCGGATGGGGCTCGTCGACACGCTCATCCACCCTCCGGGGCTGGTGGGTGCAGCCCAGCGGGCGGCGCGTCAGCTCGCAGACGGTGAGCTCAACGTCGACCGCGATGGCCAGTCGTGGGGCGATCGGCTCCTGGAGGGAAATCCCGTGAGCCGCCGCCTCATTTATCGCCAGGCCGCCCAGCGCATGGAGGCGCGCACACACGGCAACTATCCGGCGCCCCCCCGCATCCTCGACGCTGTCCGGACCGGCCTGGAAGAGGGCCTCGACGCTGGACTAGACGCCGAACGCCGCCACTTTGGTGAACTGGTGTTCACGCCCGAATCGCAGGCAATGGTCCGCCTCTTTTTCGCCAAGCAACAGGGAGAGGAAAACCCGTGGGCCGAACACGCCCGTCCCGTCGACACCGTCGGGGTGCTCGGGGCCGGACTCATGGGAGTCGGCATCGCCCAGGTGACGGCCGAGAACGGGATGGACGTCGTCTTGAAGGACCAGACGCTAGAGCTCGCCGCGTCGGGCAAGAAAAAGGTGTGGGAGGCGGTCTCAACTCAGGCCGACAAGGGCATCATCAACTCGTTCACGCGGGACCAGATTACCGAGCGGGTGGTGCCCACGGCCGACTACGCTCCCCTCCACGCGGCCGACCTCGTCATCGAGGCGGTGCCGGAGGACCTCTCCCTCAAGCATCAGGTGTTCTCGGAGGTGGAAGACCATGTGGCCGCGGACACAGTGCTTGCGACCAACACCTCCGCCCTGCCTATCGCCGACATCGCGGAGGCGGTCGACCGGCCGGACCGGGTCCTCGGGATGCACTACTTTTCCCCCGTCCCGGACATCCCGCTCTTGGAAATCATCAGGACCGACGATACGTCGGACGAGGCGTTGGCGACGGCCTACGAGGCCGGCCTGGCGCAGGACAAGACCGTCATCGTGGTGAACGATGGCCCGGGCTTCTACACGACCCGCATCCTGGGCCTCTACATGAACGAGGCCCTGCTCCTCTTCGACGCGGGGGCCGACGTCGAGGCGGTCGACGCGGCGATGAAGGACGCCGGGTTTCCGATGGGGCCGTTCGAGCTCTTCGATCTCGTGGGGCTGGACGTGGCGGCCAAGATTACGGACGTGATGGGGGAGGCCCTCTCCGAGGAGCGCGTCGAGATCAGCGACAGCGCCGGCCGCCTTGCCGAGGCCGACCTGCTGGGGCAGAAGACGAACCGTGGCTTTTACGAGTACGACGCGGACGACGAGTCGGACGACAAAGACCCGGACGGCGTGAACGACGCTGTCTACCACTACGCCAGCGCCCCGGCCCGCTCCACGCCCCCGGCAGAGACCGTGCAGGACCGCCTCCTCCTCATGATGGTGAACGAGTCCGTGCGGTGCCTGGAGGACGAGGTGCTCCGCGCGCCCATCGACGGCGACCTGGGCGCGGTGTTTGGGCTCGGCTTTCCCCCCTTCCTGGGCGGCCCCTTCCGCCACGTCGACCGCGAGGGCGCCGGTGCGATCGTGAACACCCTGAACCGCCTAGCTGATCAGCACGGCGATCGATTTCAGCCCGCTGAGCGCCTCCGCACCCACGCGTCGAAGACCACCCTCTTCTACGAGTAGAATCACATCGCCACGCGGCCCTACATCGCCGAAGTGTGCCCTACGCATCGCAATCCGTCGCAACCGGCCCGACGCATGCCCTCCTCCCCATCGGTCGCCGAATTGCAAGAGGCCCTCTCCTCCCCCGCGGCGTATCCGCACGACCCGGAGCGGATCGAATTCAAGCAGACCCACATCTCGCTGATCGCGCTCGCCCCACCGCGGGTGTACAAGATCAAGAAGCCGGTCTCGCTCGCCTACCTCGACTTCTCCACCCTAGAGCGCCGCCGCCACTTCTGCGAGAAGGAGGTGCACCTCAACCAGCGCCTCGCCCCGAACACCTACGAGGACGTCGTGCCCATTGTCCGGACCGACGAGGGCCTCCGTGTGGAGGGCGATTCCGACGCGGGCACGGTCGTGGAGGTGGCCGTGAAGATGCGGTACCTGGAGCCGAGCCAGTTTTTGGACGCGCGCCTGGCGCGGGGCGCGGCGTCCGAGGCGGACATCGACCGGCTCGTCCGCACGCTCTGTGCGTTCTACCAGTCCCGCCCGTCGCCCCCCGAGGTGGCGGAGGCGGGCCGAATCGGGCGGCTTCGGGCGGTGACGGAAGGAAACTTCGAGGAGGCCGAGGGGCACGTGGGCTCCCTCCTGTCCCGCCCGGCCCACGAGGCCCTCCAGTTCTACGCCGACCGGTTTTACGACCAGTACGCCGCCCTCCTTCACCGCCGCCGCGCCGGGGGCTTTATCGTGGAGGGACACGGCGACCTGCGGCTGGAGCATGTCCACGTGACCGACGAGCGGGTTGCCCTCTTCGACTGCATCGAGTTCAACGAGGAGTTTCGCTACCTCGACGTGGCCAACGACGTGGCGTTCCTGGCGATGGACCTCGACGTGCACGGCCACCCGGGGCTGTCGCGCCGCTTCGTGAACCGGATGGCACAGGGCCTGGGCGACCCCGACCTGCACCGACTCCTTCCCTTCTACAAGAGTCAGCGCGCGCAGGTGCGAGGCAAGGTGGGCGGGCTGCGGGCGGCCGAGGACGAGGTGCCGCCCCGCGAGCGAGCGCGCAGCCGGGCCGAGGCCCGGCACCACTACCAGTGGGCGCTCCGCTACGCCGTCGCCGGGAATGAGCCGCTCGTGGTGGTCGTCATGGGCCGCCCCGGCACTGGCAAGAGCACGCAGGCCGAGGCAGTGGCGGAGACCCTGGGCTGGCCCCACCTCGCCTCCGACCGCATCCGGAAGACCCGCGCAGGCGTACCGCTCGTGGGTCGGGCCGACGCCGAGACGCGCGAGCGGCTCTACACCGACGCCCTAACGGAGGCGACCTACGCCACACTTCGCACCCGCGCCCGCCAGCGGGCCCGTCGCCACCGCGGCACGGTGCTCGACGCCACGTTTAGCCGCGTTGCGCAGCGGGAGCGGCTGCGGACCGCCCTCCGCGCGGCGGACGTGCCCTACGTGTTCGTGGAGCTGACGGCCGAGGACGACACCCTAAAACGGCGCCTGCGCCGACGCACCCGCGAAGAGGCCACCGCCTCCGACGCGCGGGCCAGCGACTTCGAGATGCTCACCGACCGCTACGAGGCGCCCGACGCCCTGGAGGACCCGCGCCACGTCCAGATCGACACCGAGGACGCCCCCGACCAGACGACGCTCGAGATTTTGAAGGCGCTGATTCGACTGGCGGACTGAGGCCGTCGCGGATCATGGCCGGCGCCCGATTTCCGGATGGGTAGAGTCAAGCTGCCGGAGAAAATTGTGACACCGCAGCAGTTGGCGCGAGTCGCTGCGCCTGCTCTCTCCCGGTTCCAGTGGGCTTGATCTGTACGGGGAAACGCTGTATCCTAATAATTCCGACCGACCTGTTGTCATAACGTGTTATGCGGAAGCGTTCGGCCTATCGCTCCTCGCGGATTCGATAACTACCTGACTTGACGGGAGTTATGCCGATTCCGGTTTCGTATTATGCCGAACGCTTCCG
>NZ_JBDGQQ010000190.1:0-15154 GCF_042218895.1 Salinibacter sp.
CAGGAACCCTCCGAATCCGCCCAACATCTCCGAGGCAATAGGGTGAGGCACCTTCTCGCCATTCTGGTCTCTACGCGTCGGCACAATGACGTAGCGGCTGTGATCCGTCGACGAGCGGGCCCGAATGAGCTCGTCCGGCTTGAAGCGTGCCTGTGCGATTAAGCTGTCGAACAGGGCCGCCAGCACCGACGGGATGCTTCGGTCCTGCGGCTCTCCCTTCCCGGCAACGGGGTCCGACGGAAGCGGATCGACCATCAGCACCGAGCGAGTGGTCTCGCTGGGCGGCCGGCTGCTGAGCTCCTCTCCCCCGGCGAGCTTCTGGCGGGCCAGTCCGAACGGCTCGTTGTTCGTCGCGCCTCCGTCGACCGCCAGGAACCGGTATTCATCCTTATCGCGCCGCCCGTCCGGCCAGGCCGGGTCAATGGAGCGCCGCTCTCGGCACTGCCCGTGCCCCTCCCCACCGGGCAGCGGCACGGTCCACCGGCGGTCGAGATAGTCGTCGCGCGGCCGGGTCAGGACCCGTGGGGCCAGTCCCCCGGGGAAGGCGCCGGTCGCCAGGGCATACTGTCGCAGGACGTCCCACCCCTCAGCCCCAGGGTCCGACGGGTCGAGCCAGCGGGCGCTTTCGCCGTCGGGCGCGGCGCGGCCGAGGGTGAACTCTTTGTAGTCGGTGTGCCGGGTCATGCGGTGCGGTCCCTTCTGGGCGCCCTCGAAGGCGACATTGTAGGGAACGCCCCTCAAGTTGGTGGCCGTGAGGAGGAGGTGCAGGGGATCGGCCACGTAGTCCCGGGGCGCGTCCCGGGGCTCAAAGTCGACCGCCGTCTCGGCAATCTCGTTCAGGATCGACGAGTCGAGCAGCGACACGACCTGATCGTCGGCGCCGTACAGGTCTGCGTGGCCCAGCAAGGGGTGGATGTCGACCTGCTCCACCCAGGCGGTATAGAGCGGGTTGGACTGCCGGGTCGACGCGTCTGGCCCCTTCCCAGGCAGGGAGGTGATCGGGGCGTGATGGCCGCTGAATATCCCCGCGGCGATGGCACCGGTCATGCCTCCGGCCGAGCTTCCCGACACGACTTTTAGGCACACGTCGTGGGTGGGCACCTCATCGGGCCTCTCTTCCTTGGCCCGGTACCACTTCTCGAGGGCCTCGATCAGGAAGTCAACAACCCCCGCGGAGTAGGCCCCGGCGGAGGCAGCGCCCGCCATTGCTACCCCGATCTCGTACGTGGTACGGTCCGCGCCATCGCCCATCCTCACCACCCCATCGGACGTCAGATGTGCTTTTCGTTACGGGTTGGCCCCTGCTTGGTGGATGAACGCGACGCCGAGACACGGCATGCGACGCGCCCAAACGAGCTCTGTAGTGGCGCTCCCGGGCACATGCGGAAGCCCTCCTGTACCGGGAGCACGATGCGGGAACGCAGCAACCAAGTGCGTTCGGAATGCGAGCGGGCACTCTTTAGAGCGGCCGTAGGGGATCCGCCAAGCAGGGTTTGTAAAGCTTAGAGCAGAAAAAACGCAGAGTCAAACCCGATTTCACTTGCATCCCCGCCTGTTCGGAGTAGCCCCCGAGCACAGCGGGGAACGGCCACGACAGGCGGGCCGATCGCTGAGAGGATCGGGCGCTCCTCCCGTGCACGTGCCTGACCGTCTTTCACGCCCCTCCTTCCGCTCGCCGCGGGCGAATCCGGCCAGCTTCCACCCTGCTCTGCTCAACGTCGAGAAGGGGAACTGCGTACACGTCGTGAGGCGTGCTCCTCAATTGCGCCCCAAAGGCCCTCGCGATGCTCGTTTGACTGACGAACACGTGGGGGCCTCCTCAGGGGGCCTGGACCAACCCAGCGTGGGCCTGCGTGATTTCTCGACGAGGGCCGTCATTCTTCTCGGATACAACCTGGACCTCCGATGGAAGAGACCTTTTCGCTCCCCCCATTTCCTGGCTTCCGGCCCCAAGCCTTCCAGTTTCTTCGTGATCTAGAAGCGAACAACGAGCGGGAGTGGTTCAAGGCCCGGAAAGAGATCTACGAGGAGGATCTGAAAGCCCCCCTGGAGCTTCTGCTGGCCGACGGTGCTCGTCGTCTCGCCGAGGCGGAACTGCCGCTGACGGCCCATCCGAAACGCTCGACATTTCGAATCTATCGCGACATGCGCTTCACCGACGACGAGCGGCCATACAAGACCAACCTGGGCGCGGTCTTCGACCGGTCTGGGGAGCGGGCCCGAAATGGTGTCGTCTACGTGCACGTCGAGCCAGGGAATAGTTTTCTGGGGGCGGGATTCTATCAGCCCAGCGTCTCGTACCTGCGTCCCATCCGTCAGCGGATCGTCGACCAGCCCGACACGTTCTCCACCCTGCTCGACGAGATGGCGTCCCGGGGACTTCCGCCCTCCAGCATGGACGATACCCTGACCGGCATGCCACGCGGCTTCAGCGACTACCGGGACACGGATCTCGCCCCGTATCTGAAGTGGAAGCACTTCGTGGTGCGGCGCAAGTACGCGGACGACGCCCTCCAGTCTCCGTCGTTTGTCGACGAGGTGGTCCGGATGACCCGGGATGTCCGCCCGCTTCTCCAGTTTGTCTGGGAGGTTGAATCGGCCTCGTAACCTCGCCGGCGGTCGCGATGCCCTCCATAGCGGCCACCGCCGCCGTGCCCGATGCTACGACGGCCGTCGTGGCCCCAGGGAGCAGGCCCGAGTGCCGCTCCCCCTTCCCCCACTGGGACGCCAGGGGCTGGGTGCAGGCTCGGCTCTTCGCCTTGCCGTGGGCGTTCACCGGGCCTCAGCGGTCGCTGGGGGCAGTGGGCGCCGCCTCGCGGTCCTCAAGCCACTGCAGCAGCCCGGGCAGGAAGACCACCGCTGCCAGCAGGGTTGTCCCGAGTCCTACGACGGCGAGGACGCCAATCGAGTTCAGCCCGGGGTGGAAGCTTAGGAGCAATCCGCCGAACCCAATCGCGGTCGTGAGCGATCCCATGGTGACATGCTCGCCGGTCGAGCGGAGCACCATCCAAAGCGATTCGGGGCCTTCCTCCCGATACCGGTGCACCATGTGCACGCCCGCATCGTTGCCAATGCCGAGGATGGCCGGGAAGACGATCATGTTGTAGAAGTTTACCATGAGACCGAAGATCTCCATCACCAGCAGCATCCACAGGAGCCCGATGACAAGCGGCACGAGGGCCAGTCCGGCCCATCGGAGCGACTGGAAGTTGAGAAGCATTAGGGCCGCAACGATCACGAACGTAGCCGCAATCATCCACGGGGCCTCGCGCTGCAGCAGGCGAAGCATGTCCGCCGCCACGAGCGATGTGGAGCCGGCGTGGTACGTTTTGCCGGTATCGGTCGTTACGGTCCCCACGTCCTTAGCGAAGGCGATTGACTTTCGGCCGTCGGAGAGGCCTACGGACGGGTAGATGATGACAAACGTCCCAAGTTTTCCCTCCTTCGTCGTAAACCGTTTCCGAAGGAATTTCGGCACCTGGTCGAGCGCAATGGGCGTCCGGGTCTGCGCGGCGCGGCGCAGCTTCTCAAGCGCGTCGGAGGTCTCATCCTCGAGGTACCGGTTCTGAGTCGCCGTCTTGCGGATCTCGGCGATCCGATCGAGCTTTGCTTGCTTCGCAGAATCTCGGAGCGGAAATCGCTCCTGGAGGCTCTCGACCGCTAGGATGGTGGGGGAGGTCGTGTCGGCGCGCATTTTCTCGCGGAGGGCCTCCACGATTTCGGGCACAGCCTCCTGACTGTCGGCCACGATGTAGGCTGGATTGCGGCGCTTGTCGCTCCCCTTATTAACCCGGTCAATGTACCGGTCCTTCTTCTCATACTCCGTGTATTCGGGCTCCAGGGCGCCGAAGTCGTACTGGAAGTCCACGCGCGGCACCAGAATCAGCGACGCGACGACGGCCAGGAGCCCCCCGACGACAACAGGCCGAGCTGCCGGATACCGCCGCTCTCGCGCCTCGGCTCCGGTCTGCATGCCAGCCGTCGCCTGCAGGTCGAGCAGCCTCGATTGCTCGAGGAGGGACAGCAGGGCTGGCATGACGACGGTCATGGCGACGAGCGCAAACAGCACGCCCGTCCCCGCAACTGCCCCGAACTCGCTGAAGCCCTTAAAGTCCGCCACCATGAGCACGTACAGGGCCCCTGCGGTCGTGAGGGCCCCTATGGTGATGGCCTGCCCAGTGCTCGTGAAGGTCGTTTCGGCCGCCTCGGAGACCGAGGCGCCCTCAGCTCGCTCCTCGGCGTAGCGGCCGTAGAAGTGAATCCCGAAGTCGATGCCCAACCCAAACAGGACGAGCCCAAGGGTCGACGTCATCAGGTTCAACTCCCCGAACAGGAGATAGGCCGCCCCGCCGGTCCACGTCAGGCTCATGAGCAGCGGCACGCCGATGACGAGACCCATCACCGGGGCCCGCACGAGTTCCTGCAGTAGAATATTCTTGTCGAAGCGGGTTCCCGCTCGGGCCCGGTAGGCCTTGTACAGAAAATACAGCATGACCAGCAGGAGAACGGACCCCACGCCTGCCCCGAAGGAGCCGAGGATGTCCCGCTGGATGGTCCTAATCTCAACGAGCTGCCGATACAGGCGTCCCGCAACGACGACCTTCATCTCCGGATGGTACGACTCCGGGTTCATCCGGTCGATGAGGCGTTGGAGATCGGTATGCAGGTTTTCGATGTATCCGAGATCCGTGCTCGACCCCGACGGAAAGAACCGAAGCACCATTGTGGTGCTGTCGTCGGAGATCGGGTACCGCTTGCCGATGAGCCGATCGTACACCCCTTCCAGCTGCTGGCCTGTGTCTGTCGTGTCCGTCGTGTCGGCCTCCTCCCCACCGACATCCACGTAGAACGGATTGGCCTCCAGGCGGGCCTGCTTTGCCTTCTCGATCTTCTCCTGAAGAAATTTTTCGACCTGGCGCAACTCCCTGTCGCTCGCGAAGTAGAGCGCGTTGTTCTTCAGAAACGTGACCTCTCGCTTGTAGTCGACCCGCGTCAGGTACGTCTCGGTCGTGTCCGAATCCTTCCGCAGAGACAGTGCCCTCGGGATGAGATCCTCCGCGAAGCGCTTGTTCGCCTCGAACGACGGGCTGACGATGGCGACCGCCATGTCGCGCCCGCCCCCAACGGTGCGCTTGAGCTCCATGAGCGCCTGCACGCTGTCGTAGTTTTCGGGGATGAGGTTTGAGATGTCAGTGTTGATGTCCAGGCCGGTCGCCAGGTACGCACCTCCGCCCGACAGCAACAGGGCAGCGGCAAGGACCCAGGCAGCGCGCCGAACGACGCTCCGGATGAATGGGCGCAGGGCTTCGAAGAGACGACTCATACAGACCCTCGGTATTGGCGACGTATGATGGCGCGAGCAGGGGGGCGGGGGAGGCCGCTCGGCCGGTGTGCAGACGTGTGGTCCCTTCCCCGATGGACTTCTGGTCGCCCGAACCCCCCAGATGGTAACGAGCTGAGGAATGCTGTGCCCCCTCCTTCCCCTGTTTTTCTTGCTTCCTCTTATCTCCGCGCCCCGAGTCCAGTTTGAGTCGGACGCACTAATAGTCGTCAAATTCCCTCGTGAGCACCTCCGCCCGCAGACGGTACGCTCGGTTTCAGAAGATCCGAGTCCCCGAAAGGCCGCTGCGGCCCTTCTCCCGATGCTCGCCGCAGGCTTTTCGCGCCAGGATCGACGGCTCACGTCTCAGGTGCCACGACGGATCAGGCCCGACAGAGGAGATGTCTTCATGCACGGAGACGCCCCAGCAGTGCGGCTCACGCCCGATCTCCAACGTCTTCCACTACAGAGAAATCGTCCTCGAATCGTCTTTTCAGGCCGACGGTAGGTTTTCCCCTCGCTCGTTCCTACCTTTGCGGTAGCATCCATTCTACGGTTACGATGCCTGCACCCGCAACAGCTTGCTGCTTATGGCCACGTACGAGACGATTGAGGTTGGCGACTCCCACGAATGGACACGGGTCGTCACAGCGGAGGACGTGAAGATGTTTGCCGAAATCACGGGGGACGACAACCCCGTCCATGTCGACGAAGACTACGCCGCGGAGCATTCGAGATTCGGCCGCCCCATCGTGCACGGCGTGCTTCTCCTCGGGCTCATCTCGAAGGTCCTCGGGCGCGACTTTCCCGGCCACGGAAGCATCGCCGTTGGCATTTCGTGCCGGTTTCTCCGCCCCGTTCCCGTCGGCTCGGAGGTTCGCGTGCAGATCAAGGTCTCCGAGAAGATTGAAGAAAATCAGCACGTGAAGGTCCGCACGTATATCTACCGCGATGGAGAGATGGTGGTGGGAGGAGAAGGACGCGTCATTCCGCCCACCGAGGAAGAGGGGGAGCCCCGTCACGCCGCCCGGTAGCGGCCCTCGCAAGGCGTTCCTCACTGCCGTGTCTCTAGCAGATCAGTCGGGAAGCTTCAGGGGCCGGGTCGGGGCGACGATCCGATCCAGTTCCAGCTGGTTGACGATGGCGAGATCCGTCGCCGTCATTCCGTCCAGCAGCGCCGCTTCGTCCACGAACGTTCGGAAGGCAGCCTGGCGGGACGCCGGTCGTATCGCGAGTCGGGCCGGTTGCACGTTGAGCTTGTCGGGATCACGGAGCCGGTCGAAACCGGTCATCGTTCGCTCGAGCGTGCTCCGGTAGACATCGTACTGCTCGGCCAGGGTCAATCCCTGAAATTGATACACCTGATCCCGGTAGCTAATGAAGTAGGCCAGCGCATACACTCGCTGCCCTCTCTTCGTCTTGGCCTCTGCGAGCACGCGTTCGGCCTCGTATCCATTCACAGTGACGGACTGGCGTTCACGAACCCCAAGCCCGTCCTGGTTGGCAAACTTGCGTGCCGCGGCCGCGGGTGTCTCCGCGTCGGCGAACCGAAAGACCAGATAGGCTTCCTGATTGGGCTGGACCGCGACCACCTGACGGGGCTGGTTCTGCACGTTCCAATCGCTCGGAATTGGAAATCGGAACGCGAGTTCCGGGTGGTAGAACACACCGTTTTCGGTGAATCCCTGGCGCGGGTTTTTGCCGAAGATCATGCGCTCGATGGCCGCGTAGTATTCGTCCTGATCCACTGTCCTAGCGGCGTGGTCCACTCTCTTCTTCCACTTCTGGGCAAGCTGAGGAACCGTCTGCTGCCGAGCCCCGGGGTCGGGATGGGTCGAGCGCCACGTCGGGATCGCCTGGCCACTTTGCTCTTGTTTCCGCTCGAGCGACTCGAAAAACCCGGCCGCCTCGGCCGCATCGTATCCTGCGCGAACAGCGTACTGCACCCCGAGTCGGTCGGACTCCCGTTCACTCCCTCGGCTGTAGCGGAGCGATAGAAGCTGCGCGGCCGTTCCGCCGAGATTGATGATGCGTCGTCCGACCTCTCCTCCAAACGCTGCCTGTCCAAGGACGGCTCCTCCGAGGAGAAGCCCTTTCGTGAATTGCCGCCGGGCCGCCTGCTGCGAGGCATGCCGGGCCGCAACGTGAGCAATTTCATGGCCGAGCACGACGGCAAGCTGGGCCTCGTTGTTGAGGTGAGCAAGTAGACCCCGCGTCACGTACACGTACCCTCCAGGAAGGGCGAAGGCGTTAATCACGGGACTGTCGAGGGCCCGAAAGTGAAATTCTGCTTCCCGAAATTTTTTGGGCGTACTGGACCGTCGCATGTGGCTTTCCGCTAGTACGTCCTGGGCGACCTCGTCCACGTAGCGCTGAAGCTCTTCGTTCTCATAGACCCCGTACTGCCTCCGGATTTGCTTGTCGGCCTTCTTCCCAAGTTTTAGTTCTTCCTGCCACGTGTACCCGTAGGCACGAGTATTGCCCGAGACCGGATTTGTACCCGTTGAAACGCAGCTGGTGCCGACGGCCGCTACAGCGAGAAGCAGAAGCGGAAGAAGGAGGGAAGGCAGGCGTACCCGCTCTGGCGCGAGGTAGCGGCGAAGGGGCGAAGTATCCATCGTTCAGGACAGAGAGTGAGAGAAATGTTGAATGAGAGTTTTTATCGCCTCATCAAGCGTTCCCGCGCAAGTTACCCGACATTCCCTTTTTCCCGCTCCATACATCATCACATTTACTCTCGCGAACGCCGTTCCCTCACGCACCCACGCCCCCATCGGGCAGGGGTGCTACGCCTCCCCCAGCGCCCGTGCGCACTTAATCAGGACCCGCTTCGCCTGTTCTACCTCTTCTCGGCTGACCTCTTCCGTCATCCGATCCTCGATTGCCTCCACAACCTCGTGGGCCTGATCGAGTCGCGTCTGCCCCTCGTCGGTAAGGTGTAGCTGCTGAATGCGCCCGTGGTTGGGATGCGGGGTGCGCCGAAGTAGGCCCTCCTCTTCCAGTCGGGTCACGATGCTGTGCATGGTCTGGGGCGTGACGAAGCAGCGGCGGGCCAGCTCAGCGTTGGAGAGTCCCTCCTCGCGTTCGAGAGCGGTGAGTGCCGCGTACTGCGGGGTCGTGAGAGCGGCGTCGGCGAGCCGGTCGTCCATCGCCTGGCGGAGCGTGTACTGCGCGTGCTTGAGCACGTACCCGAGCGGCCTGTTACGAAATTGTTGTTCTTTCATAACTTGACTTTTTATCAGGGCCCTGATACCATCGGACCGAACACGTCAGTGCCCTGATAACCTATTCACCTGTTCCGAGAACATCCATGCCTGCCCTTGCCCCGAGCAACGATCTTTTCACCCTCGTCAACGTGTTCACGGTGTCGGCGGATCGCCAGCAGGAACTCGTGGCCCTGCTGGTGGAGGCCACCGAGCAGACCATGCAGCACCTTCCAGGGTTCGTGTCGGCCAACATCCACGCAAGCCACGACAGCACCCGCGTGATCAACTATGCACAGTGGCAGTCCCGCGAGCACTTCGAAGCGATGCGCGAGCGGGAGGCAGTGCAGCCCCACATCCAGCGGGTGGCCGAGGTGGCTGAGAGCTACGATCCTATTTTCTGCGACCTGGTCGATTCTACGCCTCAGCCTTCCTGACCGCCGGGTCGTCGCTCATCGTCGCCTCCCGCAATCCCGTCCGGACGGCCCGGAGGGTAGCTTCGTGCAGGCCGGTTGCGGGGAGAAGAGACCCCTGCAGCGTCTTACGGCGGGCGAGGACCTCCTCTGCCGCTCGCCCCGAATGAAAATCAGAGAGTCGGAAAAATGCCGTCGCTCTACGGCCCCGGGCGCGGCTACCGGCGGGACGGTCTGTCAGGTGCGGATGCGCGATGGTATTGCCCGCCCGCGGGGACGCCATTGCCTTTGCGGAACGCATGGAGATCGGCGCATGCCCTCCACCGAACTCAGCCTCATCGAAAATGGGGCGCCGTCTCAGCTTGATCCTGTTTCGGCCGGGTTGGGTTCAGCCCCGAGCACCTGAGGCGACGACGTCGGCTCGACGTGAGCCGTGCCGTTCTTGCGTCCGACGGAAAGGGCGCGGTGAGCGTCCGCTTTGAAGTCAAGCGCCTTGTCGAACGATGCCCGTTCCGTTGCGGTGGTCAGGCTCTGCCCCACGGCATCGGAGCGAAGGAGGTTGAGAAAAACCTCCGTGCGGCGGGCGTCAAGCTTGCCAAAGGCGTCGTCGAGCAGCAGGAGCGGATCGGTGTCGCTCCGATCGTTCAGGTAGAAGTACTGGGCCAGCTTCAGGGCCATCGCGAAGGTGCGGTGCTGGCCCTGCGATCCGTACCGACGCACCTCCAGGTCGTCGAGACGGAAGATGAGTTCGTCACGCTGCGGCCCCACGAGCGTGGTGCCCCGGTCCTGCTCTTGCTCAGACCTGCGGTCGAGGGCGGCCCGGAAGGCGTCGGCCACGTCTTCGGGGGTGGCGTCGGGGGGGAGGTCGTCGATCGTGTCGTACTCGATGCTTGGGCGCTCGGCGACGGCCTCAATCCGGTCGTAGGCCTCTGTGAGGTATTCGCCGAACTCCTGCAGGAACTGCTGTCGGCGGTGAATGACTCGACTGCCGAGGGTCACGAGTTTCTCGGTCCACGGCTCAAGGAGTTCGACGGGGGGTGGATCGGGGCGCTTCTTGTAGCTCCGCAGCACCTCGTTGCGCTGACGGCGAGCCCGGCGATACTTCATGAGGTCGTCCATGTACACGGACTGCGCCTGGCTGAGGATGTTGTTGACGAAGCGACGGCGCTCACTAGGCCCTCCGGCCGTGAGGTCGTAGTCCTCCGGCGAGAAGATCACGACGGGAAGCACGCCCACGATGTCTGCGAGGCGATCGAGTGCCGCGCCGTTGACGAACATCTTCTTGCCTTCCCCTGGCACGTAGGCCAGGCGCGCTTCGGTCGGCTCCGGGCGCACGCCCTCGAACGTGCCTTCGATCTCAAAATAGGGCGCTCCCTTCCGCACAGCGTATCGGTCCCGGGAGGCCGTAAAGCTCTTCGTGAGGCACAGGTAGTGTACAGCTTCAAGCACGTTCGTCTTGCCTGCTCCGTTAGGACCGTAGAAGAGGTTGATCGACGGGGCGAGCTCAAACTCACTCTCGGCGTGGGCTCGGAATGATCGCAGGCGGAGAGTGCGGAGGATCATGGACAACGCTAGACGGATCCCGAAGGGGGTTGGGGGGCCGCGTAGGGGCCCACGCTTCGACCGACCGGGCTCGGACGGTGGACCGGATCTTTTGTCCCGGCAACTACATTACGACGGGCTCCCCCCTTCGTTCGTCGGCGATCGCCGCTCAGCGCTGTCCCCCTCGCCTGTTCCACACGTCCTTTTTCAGTGGCTGCGTCCTCCTCGTTCACCCTTCGCTCGATGGAGCCCTCCGATGCGGACGCGGTTCAGCGGCTCTGGTCCGTCCGCTTCGGCGGTGCCCCGTCCACGCAGTCACGCTGGATCGAGGCGGCCCTGGATCCTGCCCATTCGGCCGTCGGGTTCGTGGCCGAGCCGGACCGCCCCGACGGAATTGTTGGGTTTTCTCTCTTGGACGTGGCCGGTCGAGACTACACGCATCAGTACCTCGGGCTTGATGCGATCGACGCGGCTCCTCCGCTAGCCGACCGAAACGGGATCTTTCACCTGTCCTGCGTCCGGGTCGACTGGGAAGGTCGAGGTATTGGATCGGCCTTTTACGACCGGCGCCTGAGCGTACTTGCCGACCGGAGCGTGCCCCGAACCGTCGGCATCGCGTGGCATCGTCCGCACACCGTCGACAGTCGCGCGCTCTTCGAGAAGTGGGAGTTCACTGCAGTCGCAACGGTCGAGCGCTACTACGCCCGTACCGGCTCGCGCCTGAACTGCCCTGACTGTGGACGGCCGTGTACATGTACGGCAACGATTTACGCCCGGACCGTAGGCCCTGCGAAAGGCGGGTGAGTCTTGCTCGGTGGAGAGGGGGCTCGCATCTGTTTGCTTAGTTCGCCATTTCCCTGCCCAGTTCATAGGTTAGGGACGAGCCCAGACTGGGCTCGTCCCCAACGGCAAGCCTGCGCGATTTGACGCTGCTGTCATTACCGCTGTTTTTCGCCCCCCCCACCTTCGGGGACGAAAGATTTGTCTGGCTGCTGTCAGGAGTCTTCGTCCTCGTCACCGTTGCCTCCCGAACCACTCCCGCTTCCGGGATCTCCTCCGTGCGAGGGGTCAGAGCCGCCTCCATGAGCCTCTAGCGTAAGCTGTGCCGAAAAGGGCGAGTGGGCGATCTTGATTCTGCTGTGCATGGGTGGAGCTGGAGTGTGTAGCGAGGAGTTTTGCGAATTCCCCCGCGTGCTTCGGCGAGGGATTGCGGAAAGGACAAAAGAATTCACACCTTTTCCGTTCCGCTTCGACGATGCTTGCTCTCGTCCTCGGTGCCCTGCTTTCGATCGCACCTCCAGACTCCACCGACGGCCTCGGTGCGTGTTTGAACAGTGCGCCCTCTCAGTCCGAGCCCCCAATCACGTGGGAGTCGGACATCCAACGAATGTGGGCCCGTACCCCCCCTGTCCCTCCCGATACGCTCCGTGCCTACCTCTCCCAGTACCGCGAGGCTCGAGCATGCCTCCAGGCCCTCAATCCGTCGAAAATTGAGCATCCGTACCTCGGCAATATCATCCGCACCTTCCACAAGGAGGCAGCCCTTCTTGCCGGCCTACGCCGATTCTCCGACGCCTTCGACGCCCTCGAGGCTGCTCGATCATATCTGAAGTCCGCGTCTTCGATTCCCTCCTCGGAGAACACTCGAACCGGGTGGCCCCCCGGCCTTCACCAGGACCAAGGGTATCTCCACTACTTGCTCGGGGACCTCTCGTCGGCCATTGATCACTACCTCAAGGCCCTCCAGGAAACCCCGGAAGACCAACCGGGCGAGCGTGTCGTTCACCTCCTCGACATTGGGGTGCTCCACCAGCGCATGCAGGACTACCGGACGGCTCGTCGCTACTATCGGCAGGCCCGTCACCTCTTTCGGGAGCACGACACCCTTGCCGACGAACATCCGTCCAAGTGGGCACGGCTGCTGCAAAACCAAACGGATCTTCTTCTGGAGCAGACGCTCAACACCCAGTTTGACGCAGAGGCGCTGAAGCGGGCCCGCAACTTGGCCCAGAAGGGCCGGGCAGCCGCCTCCCCCGAAACGGAGCGCTACGTCCGTCTCTCGATGTTGCTGTCGGAATGTCTCGGCTACCTGGACCGTTTCGTGCGGGCGTACGACCTGATTGAAGAGGTGCGGCGGTCCGATCCATACAGGAATGACGTCCGCCTCCAGACCTATGCCCTCCTTAAGCTCGGCGTGCTTCACGTGCAAAGCGGCCGCTTGGGCCGGGCTGAGTCCGCGCTGAAGCGCTCCCTTCGAATGGCCGAAACCGTAGGGGCTCTCGATTACCAGCGCCGCGCGCTACGGGCCCTGGGCCGCCTGCACGAGCTGCGGAGCGAATGGACCGAGGCGGAGTCCTACTACCGGGATGGTGTGGCGGTCGTCGAGAAGTACATCGCATCGCTCACGGCCTCACAGTGGTCCACGACCGCCTTCGCGCAGTGGCGAGACGTGCACCGTGGCCTCGTCCGGGCGCTGCTCGCCCAGAACCGAGACCGGGAGGCCCTGTCGGCCCTAGATCGTTCACGAGCCCGCCACCTCCAGAACCTCCGCATTCGGGCCCGCGTCGCCAACCAGTTGCCCCTCAAGCAGCGCGCCCGCTTCGACAGCCTCAGCCGCGCCCTCACCAACGTCCGGACGCGACTTGGTCGCGGGGAGCGTTCCGATTCCGCACAGACGGCGCTCCGCACCCGGGAGGCCCGACTCGTGGCTGCTCGGCAGCAGGCGCTAGAAATCGAGTCCAAGCCCGGCCAGCCGCAGGTCCGCGAGATCCAGGCAGCCCTCGCCCAGAAGAATAGAGCGCTCATCTCGTACTTCCTCGACGATCCCTGGCCCGTCTACGAGCGGTCCCCACGGTCCACCGCTTTCGTGGTCACCGAGGACACCCTTCGCGCGGTGCCCCTTCCCCATCTCACGCAGGATTCGGTCCGCCGCCAGATAGGGACCATCTCACCCCTCTTCCAGGATCGGGACAACTCGAGCCATGTCAACGCGATGCACTTCGACCTCCGTCCCCTCCACAACCTCCAGGAAGTCCTTTACGCCCCCGTCGCAAAATTCTTGCCCGAGGATCGCCCCCTCACCATCGTGCCGAATGGGCCTCTCTTCCGGATTCCATTCTCGATGTTGGTCCGGTCGATGCCCGAAAGTCGATATGCTCCCTCGGAGGCCCGATTCCTGCTCCACGAGCGCCCGACGACCTTGGAATTGGCCTCTTCTATGGTTGTCGATTCGACGCGTGGCGACCACCTGCGCGGCCCCTCGGCCCGGGCAGAACTTGCAGCCTTCGGAGTTTCGACGTTCGACACGCTTCGGGCCGTTCCGGCGGCCCTCCGTGCGTCCCTCTCCCCTCAGTCGCCCGACTCGGCGGTCGTCCTTCCAGACCTCCCCGGGGTTCGGAAAGAGATTCGAACCGTTCAACAGCGTGTGGAGGGAACGCGCGCTTTCCTGAATGAAGCCGCCACGGGCGAGGCGGTCCGGAAGGTCAGCAAGCGCGTTTCGGTGCTACATCTTGCCTCCCACGCCTTTGTTCACTCGTCGGACCCGCTTCAGAACGCCTTTCTCTTACGCCCGGACTCGTCCCGAACGGGCTCCGACGGAGTTCTTTTCCTACACGAACTTCAGACCTGGCGCCGTCCGCTTTCGCTCGTCGTGCTCAGCGGCTGCAACACGGCCCGCGGCCCGCGCCGTAGTGGCGAGGGCATGGAGGGGCTCCAGTACGCCTTTCGGGCGATGGGGGCCGAGGCGACCCTCTCGAGCCTGTGGCCGGTCGCCGACGAGGCGAACGTCGAGCTGATTGACGCCTTCTACCGTCACCTGCAGAACGGCCTGCGGCTGGACGAAGCCCTTCGCCAGGCCAAACTGGAGTATCTGGAGGAACACCCGACCCGGGCGAGTCCCTTTTTCTGGGCGTCGTCGGTCCTGTACGGGTCTCCGGCACGCCTGGAGTTGGAATCGCCCCGACGCTCTCCCGCGTGGGCCTGGTGGGGCGTCGGGCTCGCCGCTATCGTTCTTGGGGTCCTTGCTCTCTGGAGGTGGCGGACCTCTCCGTCCCAAGCGCGCAGTCGCGATGGGCCCGAGTAATGTTGAGACCGACCTGGTCGCGGCGGTGCCTTGATGCCTGTGGTGGGATCTTGTTTGTTAGTGGTGCGCATGTCTCCCGCTCAATTCCCCCGTCGCATGCCCGAACAGTCGGCTCTTTTCGAACAGCTTCAGGATCTCGCCACCGAGCAGAAGAATCCCCATTCTACGCACATCGACACCGCGCCGGTGGAGGAGATCCTGCGGGTCATTAACACCGAGGACCACAGGGTGCCCATCGCGGTCCGTCGCGAACTGCCGCGTGTCGCGGAGGCCGTGCAGATTGTGGTGGAGGCCTTCCAGGACGACGGGCGGCTCTTTTACGTAGGGGCCGGTACGAGCGGACGACTTGGTATCGTAGACGCATCGGAGTGTCCGCCCACGTTTGGGACCGATCCGGAGATGGTGCAGGGCATTATCGCTGGGGGCCGCGAGGCCGTCTTTCGCTCACAGGAGGGCGCGGAGGACGTGCCCGCGGCGGGAGCGGACGCCCTTGAGGAGCGTGGGGTGACCGAGAACGACGTAGTGTGCGGCATCGCCTCGAGCGGGCGCACGCCGTTCGTGGTGGGGGCGGTGGAGCACGCCCGGGACGAGATCG
>NZ_JBDGQQ010000191.1:0-14410 GCF_042218895.1 Salinibacter sp.
GCCCCGACCAGGAAGGCGGCGGGCATGAGGAGGGAATTGGCGAGGGAGTAGAAAAAGTTGAGGCGGGCCTCCCCCACGGCATTCAGGAGCTGCGGCACGAGGGCAGAGACGGAGCGCAGCAGCCCAACGACCGCGAAGATGTGCACGAGAGGGATGGCGTCGAAGTACTTCTCGTACCCCCCCACCACCAGCAGGCTCTCGATGTAGACCGCAATGACGACCAGGACGAGCCCGATGAGGGAGAGGTTGGCCCGGGCGATCGTCAAGAAGTAGGTGCGCAGCCGCTCCAGCTCCTCCTGCAGCTTCGAAAAGGCGGGGTAGGCCACGTCGTTGACGGTGGACGTCAGCGTGCGCACGGGATCGGAGATGATGCGGAACGCCATCGCGTAGACCCCCACCGCTTCTGGCCCAAAGACCCGTCCCACCAGCAGATAGTCGGCTTTGATGTAGAAGTTGTAGAGGAGGCGGGAGCCCGTGGCGTACAACCCAAACGAGACGCGCGGCTTGATCTCCGCCCAGTCAAATTGCCAGTTTGGCCAGTAGGGCCGGAAGACGTGAAACAACGCCAGCCGCCCGACCCGATTGCCCAGTTCCCCGAGAATCACGGACCAGGCGCCGAAGCCGAGATACGCCAGTGCCACCATCACGAGGGCGGACCCGAGCAGCGACGCGTTCTCGGCGAACACGATCCGTCCGAAGGCCATCTCCTTCGTGAGCAGGTTTTTGGGCACGAAGTAGAAGGAGAAAATCACCACCGACAGGCCGTACACCTGCAGGAGCGGGGCCAGTTGCGGCTGCCCGTAGAACTGTCCGATGAGGGGGGCGGACGCGACGAGCAGCAGGTAGAGACTCCCCGAAATGAGGAGAGACAGCCAGAAGAGGGAGTCAATCTCGGTCCGCGAGATGTCCTGCGCCTGCACGATGGCCACCCCGAGCCCCAGTTCCGTTACCGCCCGCAGGATCGAAAAGATGGCCAGCACGATGCTGGCAATGCCGAATGCGGACGTCGAGATCAGCTTCAGTACCACCAGGAGGGCGACAACATTCAGCACTTTGCTGGCCGTCGTCCCGACCCCCGAGTACAGAAAAGACCGAATCACCTGCCAGGAGAAGGAGGCGTCGTCGGAACTCGGTTGTCGATCCGAGGGGTCAGCGTCGGCCACGGGAGCAAGCAGGCCTCACCAGTGAGCAAAGCAGTGGGGAGCGGACGGGCGCGCTCGGGGACAGGTGAAGACCGGCCCGCTGGACGGTCCGTCACCCGGTCTTCTACGAGTACACTCTCCGCGTAGCATGTAGTCCTCCGGAGAGCGCTCCAGCGGTCAGAGCGTCGCAAAAGCTAGCGGGCATCCAAACGGCCGCCCCGGAGATTAAACCGGCTTGGCGACCCGTTCACGGACGCGGCGTGGATGGATTACACATCAGTCGTGATCAACGTTAGCCTGAATGAAACCGTTCGAAATCAGGCGTGAACTTTCGGCCCTTTCCAGAACGGGCGACCGCCTCTCTGCGTGTCCGGGCGGGCGTCGCGGGCGCAGTACGTCCTTGCACACCCCCATTCCGCTCGGGCTCTGAAGGATCGATCTCCACCCGTTGCGGGACCAGGAAAAATGGGTGACCCCGAAAACACGCCCCCTCGCCCCGTGTACGCAACAGGGAATTCTCGTTTCTCCTGTCCCCGTTTTCTCTTCGCCACGGCCTCATGCCTGCCCCGGATTTCATCATCATTGGCGGTCAGAAGTGCGGAACGACCTGGCTGCGCTACCACCTGCGTCAGCATCCACAGGTGACAGTTCCCACCAAAGAGGCGCAGTTCTTCAACCGGAGCCACCGGCTCGCACGCGGGCAGTCGTGGTATGAGTCGTTTTTCCAGCGGGAGGCGCCCGGCCAGGTCATCGGCGACAAGTCGCCTGACTACCTGTGGACCACCTCGGACGGGGTGCGCAACCACATTGCTGGCTCCCACGAGCGCATCCACGAGATGTATCCCGACATGAAGCTCATCGTGACGCTGCGCAACCCGGTGAACCGGGCCGTGTCAGCCCTCAATCATTTCATCCGGCGCGGTCACATCTCGCCGCTCTACGGCATCGACGAGCTGCTCTTCGGCGACGAGCAGTCCCGGATCGAGGGGCTGGGCATCATTGAGAAGGGGTTCTACGAGCGGGAGCTTCGGCGGTACCTCGACCTGTTCGACCGCGACCAGCTGCTCATCTTCCTGTTCGAAGACGACATTCTCCAGTCCCCCCGCGAGACCCTGCGGCGGCTGTACGAGTTTGTTGGGGTCGACGCCGAGGTGGGCGACGCGGACCTCGAGCGCGAGCGCGGCGAGCACTACCTGTCGCTTCTGGGCCTGCTCCTGCAGTACTACCTCCTCCCCAAGGACCTCGTCCGGCTTCTCGACCGCCCCATTCCGTCGACGAAGCTCCACCCCTCCCCCGACAACGTGCTCCGGCTGTACGAGATCTACGAGGCGGAAAACGAGACGCTCTTCGACCTGCTGGGCCGCCGCCCCGAGTCGTGGCTCCGCTCCAGCGCACCGCCGTATGCGTAGTCGTGCGGGGCTATCGCGCTTGCTGGGCCTGCCGGTCCCGGATGAACTCGAGAATCCGCTCGGCGCGGCGCGGCCAGGTGTGCCGGCGAATGGTGTCGTAGGCCGCATCCCCGAGGGCCGCACGCTCCTCCGGGGCCTGCAGGAGCGCGCGGAGCCGCTCGATGGCGGCGTCAAGGTCGTCGGGCGGCACCAGGGCCGCGTTCTCGCCATCCTGGAGTATCTCCTGCAGGTCCGGTGTATCTGGTGCCAGGATGGCCCGCCCAGCCGCGAGGTAGGGAAAGGTCTTCATCGGCAGCACCGTGTTGCCCACGTTCTTGAGGGGCCCTGCGGTGGGGGGGATGAGCAGCACGTCGGCGGCGTAGAGGTACGTCGTCATCGCGTCGAACGGCTGCCACGGAACGACGCGGACGTTGCTGAGCGGAGCGGCCTCCCGTTCCACAGGCCCCTCGTCCTCCGAACCCACGATTACAAACTGCGCGTCCGGCAGGGCCCGCGCCATGTCGAGCATCAGCCCGAGCCCCTTCTTCATCGTCACACGCCCAGTGTACGTGACGGTGGGGCGGTCCGGCAGGTCGCATCGGTCGCGCGCCTCGGCCTGGGAAAGGCGGGGCGACAGACGGTCCGGGTCGTAGCCCGCCCGGGCGGTCCGGAGCATGTCGGGATCGAGTCCGGCGTCGACGTAGCTGGAGCGGGCGTGCTCTGAGTGCAGGACCGCGCCCAAGAACTGGGGATGACGGGCAATCCAGCGAAACAGGGGGCGGCTCAGCGGCTGCTGGTACGGCCAGGGGCGGTACGTTTCGTAGACGATGGGACGAGTGCCCCCGAGCAGCGCCCCCAGCAGAATGGGGAGCGTGTAGGTGTAGAGCACGTCGGCCCGCCGGGCGGCCGGATGGAGCGGCCCTGCAATCCCCTGCGCAATCTTTTCGATGCCGCGGATGTTCGGATACACGCTCCGGACGTGCTCCACCTCGAACGTCGGCTCGACCTGGTAATACTCGGCGATGGCGTCCCGGCCCGGCTCCGGATTCCACCAGTGCTCCGGCTTCACCAGCGTGACCTCCGCCCCCACCTCCCCGAACGCCGCTACCGTCGAGATCATGTACTCGGTGTCGGTCGCCGTCTGGGGAAGGAGCTGATCGGTAAGGTAGGCGATGTGCATGGATGGACGCCGGAAGGCAAAATCGAAGTACTGAAACAGGAGCGCCGGGCAGGCGGGGCCATCGCGGGAGGGTGCAGCGTCAGCGGGACAGGGACGAGGTTGGCGCTCCGTGCTTCCCAGCCGAAGCGCCCTTCGCGACCGGGCCGACGCGGGAGGGCGTCATTGCATGGATCATTCCATGGATTCTAGCCCGACCTCGAGGTCTGCTCGGCGGGGCCGCGCTTGTTCGGCGGAGAGCCGCGACCAGACCCGATCGGCGAACTCGTTGATGTACGGTTTCTGATGCAGCCAGCCGAAGTGGAGGGCATGCGGGGTCAGCTCCATATACTCGCCCATCCCCGGCAGGCACTCGGCAACCCCCCAAAGGGCTTCACGCAGCGTTTCATTGGCAAGGCCCCGCAGGCTGTAGACGAAATCGTGCGTGTAGAGGCGGTACGAGACGTCCCGAAAGTCCGGGTCGTGGTCGATCAGACTGTCGACATAGTCGAGCTGCGGGCTGTTGCGGCCCTGGAGCCACGGAAACACGTGCAGGTCGAGTTCACTCATGGCTAGGGCGAGGCTCCACTCACAGCTTTCCGCCCGACGGTTCTCCTCGCGGCGGCTCCGGAAGTGGGTCTCGTCCGCGCGCTCAAAAAACGCCGCTGCCGTCTCGTCCACCGTCTGTGTGCAGGCGTCGTCCTGCGCGTAGATCATGCCGGCCTGCACCCGCGGCAGCTGGGTAAGTCCGAGCCGCCGGAGCGTACGGGCCCGGCGCCCGAGCACCACGTCGACCACGATTCCGAGATGCTTCGGGCCCCCGAAGAAGTGATCGGCGTTCTGCAGGCCGGTGACGGTGAACGGAAACGCGGCGAACTGCTGCCAGAGGGGGGCCGGGTCGCGGCACCACACGATGTCGGCGTCCACGAAGAGCGTCCGGTCGAACGCTTTGTACTGGTGGAGATGGTGCTTGAACCCAACGATGGACTGGTGCTCGGGCGGCAGATCGGCCAGGACATCGAAGTGCGCGTCCAGCCCCCGACGTTCCAGCAGGGCCCGGTGCTCCTCCGGACAGAAGAGGGCGACGGGGCGGTCTGGGTCATGTCGCCGGAGCGTATGCACCGACGCGACGGCGTGCTTTACGTACCGGTCGGGGCCGTAGCTGTGAAAGACGTATCCTTCGCGGGGAGAGGGCATAGGGGGAGGACCCGATCTCGCATAACTGGCGACCTTCTTCACGACACCGCCCCCGCAATTGGTCCGTGTCCTGAGTTTCGGGAGGGCATCGATGGTACAGGCAGTGGGGCGGGGTGAAGAGGAGATTCGCGATCCCCCCGAGGACAAGCCGCCGTCTCTCCCTCTCAGGCAACGCCCTGTCTCCGCAGCCGGGAGCCGAAGTGCGGGGCAGAGTCGCTCTTCTGCGCATAGCACAACGCAGAAACCTCCACTCCACCGCCCGATATGGGCTGGCGATATTCGTGCCGGTCCCGAGCCGCCACCGATGCCTGAGCGTGCCGCTCCGGAGCCCGCCGTGTTCGGGGAAGGAGGAAAGCCCCGTTCCCCTGCGGAATTCGTGACGGGTCCCCTCGCCGTGTATCTCTCGATCTGGTGTGTCCATGCGTCTGCTATTCGTCACCCAGGACTTTCCGCCCGACGTCGGCGGCATTCAGACGTATTCGTGGGAGGTCGCCCACCGGCTGGCGGCCCGAGCGGAGCACCTGACCGTGATGGCGCCGGATCGGCCGGACGCGGCTCCGGTCGACGCCACCGCCTCGGTTCGCGTCCTCCGACTGCCGGGGCGTCCGGACCTGTTTCCCCTCACCCTTCTTCCGGCCTTGCCGGCGCGGGCCCGGCAGACCCAGGCGGACATCGCCGTCCACGCCCAGTGGCAAACCGTCGGCGCCTCGGTCCTGGCGCGGGCGCTGTTCGGCCGGCCTCGCCGCATCGTGTGCGCGGCCCACGGCCGCGAGTTGCTGTTCAACCCGGCCGCCGCCTGTCCGGGCCTCGGCGCGGCGTACGACCATCTCCGACGGACTCTTCTCCGTCAGGTGGATGTCTTCCTTCCCGTGAGCCACTACACAGCCGGCCTGCTACACGAGCAGGGCATCCCCCCGCGCCACACGCACGTGGTCCCGAACGGCACCGATCCGGACCGCTTTCGGCCCCGCGACGGCACCGATCTGCGCCGTCGGCTCGGGCTGTCCGACCGTCCTCTCCTGCTCACGGTGGGGCGCCTCGTGCGCCGCAAGGGAATCGACACGGTCCTGCGGGCCCTCCCGACCCTCGCTCAGGCCTGCCCCGACGTGGCCTACGTCATTGCGGGGACCGGCCCCGACCGCGCCCGCCTCGAACGGCTCGCTGCCCGCCGTGGGGTCCGGGGCCGTGTTCAGTTCGTCGGGGACATCGGCCACGACCGGCTTCCGCTCTACTACAGCGCCGCGGACCTGTTCGTGATGCCGGCCCGGGAGGACCCGCCGTCCGTCGAGGGATTCGGCCTCGTCTTTCTGGAGGCGAACGCCTGCGGCACTCCCGTCATTGGGGCCCGCACCGGGGGCATTCCCGATGCGATTCGGGAGGGGGAGACGGGGCTCCTCGTTCCGCCCAATGCCCCCGACGCCCTGGCCGCGGCCGCCACGCACGTCCTCGCGAGCCCCGAGGTGGCCGAGAGGCTCGGACGACAGGGCCGCCACCGGGCCGTCCATGACGCCAGCTGGGACGCCATCGCCGACCGCATCTACGACCTCCTGACGTGCGAATCCGCGCAACCGGCTGCATCTCCGGCGAGGTTCGCAGAGGATGCGCCCGGACGTTGAACCTATCGGTCCCACAAAAGCTTGGGAACACAACACTGCTCGCTGCTCTGGCCTCGCCGTCTGATCCTTCCGTCGTATCATGCTGCTGCTCCAGGGCGTCTTTCGATCGGGGACAACGGCCCTCTTCCGGGCGCTGCGCCGCGACGAGCGGCTGCGCTGCTTCTACGAGCCGCTGCACCCTGATCTGCTGGACCATATCCGCGAGAGTCGGGCGAGCGATCCCGATCATCCGAAGTCGTCGCTCTTCGCCGAGTATGCCCCTCTTCTCGACCGACTGAAGTCTCGGCTCGGCTCCACGCCCCCGAACTCGCCGCGCGTGCTCGGGGCCGACGACGAGGCCCCGTCCCTGTCGGCCTACCTGCGCGGTCTGACGGACACGGAGCAGGTCCCGCTCCTGCAATTCAACCGGGCCTTCTGGATGGTCCCCTGGCTCGCCCGGACGTTCCCGGACGCCTCGTTCGTGCAGCTCGTCCGCGATCCCCGATCCGTCGTGTGGTCGCAGCTTACCACCGCGTCCGGCGAGCGCGTGCGGATGGACTGGCCCCTCCTGGGCCGCCTATTGCCGTTCTCGGCCGGCACCCTGCGCCGGGTCTTTTCCGAGTACGCCTACTTCGGGGCGTACCAGCTCGACGAGTGCTTCGGGGCGGGCCGACGGCTTCTGCACGACGGGACGGGCGACGCCATCCTGCACGACGCGCTCCGCCGCCTGGACGCGGTGCGCGCGGCCCCGCCATATGTGAAAGCTCTGGCCCTGTGGGGCGCCCAGGTCGAGGCGTGTCGGCGCCACGTGCAGACTGCATTCAGCGACCGCTCCGTCCTGCTGCGGTACGAAGACGTTTGCGAAGCCCCCTGCGCTACCTTTCGGAGGATCTACGCCCACCTGGACCACGCCCTCCCCGACGCCGTCCGCGACTACGCCCGCCGCGCCATCGATGCCGACCGGCTCCGGCGCTGGGCGGATGTCCCTACCGCCGAGCAGCGCTTCCGGGAGGGCATCGAGCGGGCACAGGTTGCCGACCTGATGCGCGACTTTGACTACGACCTCACGTAGATTCCCCACCGCGACGTCCCCATGAAGCAGCCGCTTTTCGACCGTTTCGAGACGGCCCGCGACGGGTGGGGCCAGTTTCAGGAGAGCCGGTGGGGACAGCGCCTCCTCACGGGCGTCCGCTGGTCGTTCATGGTCGCCGTCATCGCGTACCTGGCCTACCAGTTCACCGATGTCGGCTGGGGCCGGGTGTGGCGGGCCCTCCCCACGACACCCTGGTTTTACATCCTGCTCCTCCTCATGTACGTCAACCTTCCCCTCGTGGAGGTGGCGATCTACGGGAAGGCCTGGAACGCCCCCACCTGGGGCCTGCTCCCCGCCCTGCTCCGCAAGCGGGTGCTCAACAACGACGTGCTCGGCTACTCGGGAGAAGCATACTTCTCCCTCTGGGCTCGGCGCCACACCAATCTTGGGTACCGGACGGCCGTCGAAACGATCAAGGACACCACCATCATCTCCTCCGTCGCGTCCACCAGCGTCGCCGCCCTTCTGCTGGCGGCCTTTTTTCTCTCCGGACAGGTCCAACTGCTCACGCAGTACCTCCCCGACCAGACCGCGACCGTGGCGGCGGGCATCGCCGTGCTCGTCTGCGCCGTCGCCGTGGGCGTCACGTTTCGCCGCACGATTTTTTCCCTCTCCCCCTCGCTCCTCCTGTGGATCGGGGCGGCGCACCTGACGCGCTTTCTGATCAACGCCGGCCTGCAGGTCACGCAGTGGGCCGTCGTGATGCCCGAGGTGTCGGTGGGCAGCTGGATTACGCTGCTGGCCCTGCACATCGTCGTGACCCGGATCCCGCTCGTGCCCGCCCGGAACCTCGTGTTCATGGGGGCGGGGCTAGAGCTCTCGGGGGCGCTCCAGATTCCCACGGCTGCCCTGGGGAGCATGCTCCTGGCCCAGACACTCCTCGACCGGGGGCTCAACGTCTTGACCTACGCCGGGACCTCGGCCCTCGACGCGGTCACCATCGACGACCGCGAGGGGCTGGACGACCTGTCGCTTCCCGATGAGACGGCGTAGTGGTGCGTTACATCTGATTTTTTGAGTCGGAGTTGCGATCCCGATGGCAATCGAGGACACCGATAGTAATCGTGTGCACACGACTACCGTCGGTGCTCGACTACTGTCGGTCTCAAAATTCCCAACGAATAGCACGTCATTTCGAGCATCGTCGAGAAATCTCCTCGATCAGGGCTTCTCCCTTCTGGGAGGCTTCTCGACTTCGCTCGAAGCGACTTGCTTAGGGAATTTTGAGATCGCTCTCAAGAGTAAAATGACGTGTAACAGCCTGGTAGTTCGGGTCGGCACCTGCTGGCGCGGGCCTCACTCCGTCCCTGTCCGGCATCCCGAGGTTCGGGGGTGCCGACCGCGGTCGGCGGACCGCCGTCCAGGGGCAGAACAAGCATCCGGCCAGCTTCAGCTACTGGACTCGTTTTGGGCCATCGCCTCCTTCCGCTTCTTGCGGAGGCTTTCCATCAACCTATCGAAGCCTTTCTGACGGATGACAGTCTGAAAGGAGCGCGCATATCCCTCCACCGTGCTCACCCCGTCTACGATGATGTCTTCGGCCCGCCACTCGCCCTCCCGGCGTTCCAGCACGTACTCGACGGGCGTGGTCCGGCCCTCGTACGTCGTCTGGGTGCGGGCAAAGGCACTGTCTCCGTGTACCTCGATCTGGTCGTAGGTGACCGCCGAATTGTACACTCCAAGGTCGCTCATGGACTGCGCCCGCACCACGTCGCTGAATACAGACACGAATTCCTTCCGCTGCTCCGGGCTCAAATCGTCCCAGTGCGGCCCGAGGGCCCGCCGACCCATCACGCGAAAGTCGATCACGCCGTTGATCAGCGCCTTCAGCTTGGCGCGCTGCTTGGCGGTGTAGTCGTCCGTACCGCGGAGGATGGACTTGATCTGCTGGTCCCGACGCTCCAGCATCTGCCGGATTTCAGACGCTGTGGTGCTCTCGCCCTGCGCCTGAGCGGGCGTGACACTCACACTCAGCAGAAGAATGGCAGCGAGCAGTGCAGAAGCGAACAGGCGGAACCGAGTCATGGAAGGGAGGGTCTTGGTGAACAAAAGCAATCGGCGCGGCGGCGTCCCCGCGGCATACGGTCACGCACCACGTTATCGCGCATCACGAAATACGCACTACGCAACACGCACTACGCAATACGCACTACGCAATACGTACTATTCCCCTTTTTCAAGAAGCGTACCACTCCGCGCCCGGTCGGCGAGGGTGCCCGTGGTTCGCAGAAGCTTCAGCACAGCCACGTTGTACTGCTTTACGGCTTCGAGGTACCGGGCCTGGGCCTCCAGGTCCGCCCGCACCGCCTTCACGAGATCCTCCGTGTCCCCCAGGTCGAGATCAAAATTGACCTGTTCGGTCCGCAGCCACTCGCCGGAGATCGTCTCGGCACGGTCGCGGGACTCGACGTTCGTCTTGGCCGTGAGGAGCGAGCGGTAGGCCTCTTCCACCTCGACGCGCACAAGCTGCCGCGCCGCGGTCCGCTGGTGCTTCACTTTGTCGAGCTCGGCCTGGGCCTGCTCCACCCGGGCGCTCGTCTGCCCGAAGTTGAGGTTTTGCTGAATGCCGATGCCGGTGCGCGTGCCGGTGCCCATGAACGAGTCGCCCACAAAGGCATTGTCGGGATTGGGCCGGTCCGGAAGGGTGATGCTCTGCGACAGGCTGGCCTGCACCCCAATCTTGGGGTAGTAGTCGGACTTTGCGACGTCCACGAGCGCCTCGCGGGCCTTGACGCCCGCCTCGGCCTGGTCCACCTCCGGACGATTCTGGAGGGCCCGCGTGATGTAGTAGTCGAGCGAGTCCGGATGGATCGAGAACGAGATCGGCTGGAGTTCATCGGCGGCCGGCATGACCGTCGTGCCGTCGGACAAAAACAGCTGGCGGCGGAGGGCTGAGCGGGCCGTCGCCCGGTTCTGCTCAATCTCGACGATGCGCCGCTTTACCTCCTCCTCCGTCAGCCGGGTCTGAAAGAGATCGGCCTGACTCACGCTCTTGTCCCCTTTGTCGAGGAGACGGTTAATTTCTCGCTGCGCCCGGTCCACGACGTCCCGGGTCTGGTCGGCAAGCCGATCGAGCGCCTTCGTCAAGAGCAGGCTGTAGTAGGTTTTTCCTGCCCGAGCGGCCACCTCAAGGGCCTTCTGATCCACACGGGCCGTCTCGACGTCCACTCCGTGCCGGGCCGCCCGAATATTGCCCGACAGCTCGCCCCAGGTCCAAATCGGCTGCCGGACCGCAATCTCAAACCGGCCGAACGGACGGAGGGCATCGATGGACCAATCGTTTTGACGGCTCGGGTGGAGATACCGCAAGTCATCCGGCACCGTGTTCGCACCTCCTCCAAATTCAGTGAGGCCCGGCGCAAACGAGGACGCCACGTCGAGCGACACGTCGGTCAGGAACCGGTTCGCCCGGGCTTCGTCGCGCCGGGCCGTCGCGAACTGCTCCTGCGCCCGGCGCTGGGCCACCTCGGGGCTTTCCTCGAGCGCCCGGACGAGGGCCTCCTCCAGAGACACTTCCACCGTGTCGGCCGGGGCGGTCCCTGAAGACTGCGCGACGACGTCCCCACCGGCCCCGACCAACACGCCGGCGACGGTGGCCGCCACGAGAGAACGCACGAGGGACAAGTCAAACATTCCAACAAGGAAAAGAATTCGCGAGCGAGGATGCCGACCGTACACGGACGCCCGAGCGATTCTCAGCCACAAAGAGGGCCGCCGGGCTCAGGACGAAGGTAACGCTTTCGCTCCGGACTCTTGGGACAATTTCATTCCGGTCTCCGGGGATTTGAGCGTGTCTTCGCTCCGGGCGCTCTTCTCCGACTGTGTCGCTGCACTAGCTACCGGACACTTTTCGGTGTATTTCGATTGGTGTCCCGAAAAATCCCGAATTTCGAGCACGTCATTCTGAGCTCGACTCAGAATCTCCCCGAATCCGGCAATGCTATCCCCAAAAAGATCCCGCATCGGGGTGCGGGATGACCTGCCAAGGGATTTTTCGGGACTGAATTCAAAACTGTCCGGTAGGTAGGTCGCTGCACAGAGGCGGGATTCCCGTGTGACCGTTCTGCCGATGCCGTCGGCACATGCCCACCCGTGCGACGTAGAGAGGAAAACCCACGCCCGCCCCCGATTATTGCCCCGTTCCGCCATGTCCAGCAACGACGGCCCGCGTCCCCTCGGTGAGGTTTTGAAGGAAGTGATTGACGAGCTTGGGGTCCAGGACGAGATTGATGAGGCCCGCGTCATCGAGACGTGGGCGTCCGTGGCGGGGACCAAGATCAACAGCGTCACCGAGTCGGCCTGGATGAAGGGCTCGACGCTGTACGTGAAGATCACCTCGGCCGCCTGGCGTCAGGAGCTTCACATGAACCGGCGCAAGTGGCGCAAGCGCCTCAACGGCGAGTTCGACACAGACCTCGTCGACGAAATCATTTTCCGCTGAGGCGCGAGGGAGATTCCCCGCATTCGCCCTACTCCTCGTACGCCCGGAGGGCAAGCGACGTGTTGTGCCCGCCGAAGCCGAAGGCGTTGGAGAGAGCCACGTTCACCGGTCGCTCCTCGGCCTCGTTGAACGTGTAGTGGAGGTCGCAGTCCGGATCGGCCTCCTCGAAGTTGATGGTGGGCGGCACCACGTCGTGGCGGAGTGCCTGAATGGTGGCGATCGCCTCGGTGGCCCCGGCGGCGCCGAGCAAGTGGCCCGTCATGCTCTTCGTGGAGGACACGTTGAGCTCATAGGCCTCGTCGCCGAACACCTTCTTGAGGGCCTTCGTCTCGGCCTCGTCGCCGAGAGGGGTGGAGGTGCCGTGGGCGTTGATGTAGTCCACGTCGGCAGGGTCGAGGCCGGCGTTTTCGAGCACGCGGTTGAGGGCGAGGCACACGCCGCCGCCCTCCGGGTCGGGGGCCGTGAGGTGATGCGCGTCGGCCGACATGCCGATGCCCACGATCTCCGCGTAGATGTCGGCCCCGCGGGCCTTTGCCCGCTCCAGGGACTCGACGAAGAGGGCGCCGGCTCCCTCGCCCATGACAAAGCCGTCGCGGTGCGCGTCGAACGGGCGCGAGGCGTGGGCCGGGTCGTCGTTGCGGGTCGACAGGGCGCGCATGCTCGCAAACCCCGCGATGCCGAGCCGCGTTACGCACGCATCGGTGCCGCCGCACAGGGCCGCCTCCATGTCGCCCTCCTGAATCATCCGGTAGGCGTCCCCGATGTTGTGGTTTCCGGTGGCGCAGGCCGACACCATCGCGTGGTTGGGGCCCCGAAAGTCGTGCGCCATCGCAATCTGGCCGGCGGCAATGTCGGGAATCAGGGTCGGAATGAAGAACGGAGACGTGCGCTTCTCGCCGGTCTCAATAAACTCCTCGGCCTGATCCCGAAACGTCTGGATGCCGCCGATGCCCGTGCCGTAGACGACCCCGATGCGGTCCTTCTCGGCCTGCGGCATGGCCTCGGGGTCGAGCCCCGCGTCCGCCACGGCCTGGTCGGCCGAGACGAGCGCATACTGGCTGAACGGATCGACGCGCCGGGCCTGCTTGGCCTCGAGGTGCTCTTCCGCGTCGAAGCCGTCAAGCTCGCACGCAAACGTCACGCGGAGCCCTTCCGGGTCGAACGACTCGATGGGGGCCGCCCCGCTCTCTCCCTCCATGAGCCCCTCCCAGTACGAATCCACTGAGAGTCCAAGGGGCGTAAGTGCTCCCATCCCGGTAACAACAACCCTGCGTGACGTGCCAGCCATGCTGCGTCTGAGTCGAGCTATTCGAAGTGACTCCTCCGCCAGATGTAATGCACCGGCCCCGGTGCTGCCGATCCCCGGAGGAGCAATGGGACGTGCCGGACGGCACGGACGTTACGCCTCCTCCTCAACGTATTCGATCGCGTTCCCGACTGTGGCAATCTCTTCGGCCTCCTCATCCGGGATCGTCAGGTCAAACTCTTTCTCGAACTCCATGATGAGTTCAACAGTGTCGAGCGAATCGGCGCCCAGATCGTTCGTAAAAGAGGCATCCGCAGTCACGTCGGACTCGTCGACGCCCAATTTGTCGACAATGATCGACTTTACTGTGTCTTCGATGTCGCTGGCCATGGTTGGCTGTGTCGTTGATGGTGAGAATCGTGCAGAGGAATGAAGATGGCTCCCGCTCCGCTTCAGATTGGACGGGCCTTTTCAGATTGGCCGGGCCTTCCATCGTTCAGGCCACGCTCAATCCGGGCTGAAGCCCGATGTGTGCGTCTGAGTGCAAACTGGGAACGAGAACATATAGCCGTGCAAAACTACAACCGGGCCTGTGGAGAAGCAACGTCCCCCCACCGTTTGATGCAAGCTTCGCACGTAGAGCGCCGATCCGGGGGTCGTGTTGGGCGTGTCTTTACAAAGGGGGATTGGCAATGAAAGCCCCGCTCCTTATGTTATCGGTCGGTTTGTGAAACTTTCCCCTTTTCTCCGCTTAGGCGCGTAGTTGCTCCCCCTCGTTCCGAGGGACCCTCTTTCTTTCACTCGAACCGACTGTGTCCATGGCTTACCGCTTCACTTCCGAGTCCGTCTCGGAAGGCCATCCCGACAAGATTGCCGATCAGATTTCGGACGCCATCCTGGACGCCCACCTGGCCGTAGATCCCCAGAGCCGAGTGGCCGTCGAGACACTCGTGACGTCCGGGCTCGTCGTGCTCAGCGGCGAGATTACCTCTCAGGCCGACGTGGACCCCCGCGAGATCGCCCGCGAGGTCATCCGCGACATCGGATATACGGATCCCCGCATTCGCTTTGACGCCGATTCCTGCGGGGTCATCAGTAGCCTCCACGAACAGAGCGGAGACATCAGCCGGGGCGTCGACGGCGGGGAGGAAC
>NZ_JBDGQQ010000192.1:0-10387 GCF_042218895.1 Salinibacter sp.
ACGACTTCGAGGACATCGTCATCTCGGTGAAGCACTCCGACCCCTACATGATGATTCAGGCCTACCGCAAGGTGGCCGAGGAGACAGAGTACCCCCTGCACTTGGGCGTCACGGAGAGTGGCACCCTCGACACCGGCACGGTGAAGAGCTCCATTGGCATCGGCTCGCTGCTTGCCGACGGCATCGGCGACACGATCCGTGTCTCGCTGGCCGCCGACCCGGTGGAGGAGGTGAAGGTGGGTCACCGAATCCTCAAGTCACTCGGCATCGGGCGTCCCGGCGTGAACATCATCGCGTGTCCTACCTGTGGACGGCTCGTGGGCGATCTCTTCACGGTCGTCGAGGAGGTAGAAGAAGCCGTTGCCGAGCAGGACTTCGACAAGGACCTGGACGTGGCCCTCATGGGCTGTGCCGTGAACGGGCCGGGAGAGGCTGAGGGGGCCGACCTTGGGGTGTCGTTGGGGCGTGGCCGGGCACACTTCTTCAAGCACGGCGAGGTCGTGGACACGATTCCTGAGGACGAGATCGTAGACACCGTCCTGGAAGCCATCGAAAACTGGGACGAGGACGAGGAGGCCCCCGAAGAGGAGGGCGAGCATGTCGCCGACGCCGAGGACGATGCGGGTGCGGCGGGCAACGGTGCACGCTCCTCGTCCGAAGAAGAGGACGATGCTGTCAGCGTCACGAAGCCCGACCTGCCGTAACGCCGTCGACCGGTGGAGGGCGGTCCCGTCGGCGGGATTAGACGCCAAGATGGTCCTTCAGCATCTCCACGTTCATCCGGTTGGCCTTCACGACGGCGTCGAGGAGGTCGCCCGCGATAGGAATGGATCCTGCGAAGGCGTCCGCGACGATGATCACCAGCATCTTGAAGACGAGCGAGGGCGGGGCCCCGACACGATATGCCTCGTACGGCACGTAGCAGGAGATGACCGCCGAGATGACATCTCCCCAGACCGGCACAAGACCGATCAGGGGATCGAGGCCTATGCGGGCGTTGAATCCAGGGATCGGAATACACTCATCGCTCCAGTACGCAAATCGGTCGAGGCGCTCCACTACGCCGTCTATGTCCGACGCACCAAAGCCCGGGGCGGCATCTGCAGTCACAGGACGAAGGGGGTGGTGAGGGAACTCGTCGAGGGAAGTGACACCAGTACGCCACGTGCACGGTCCAGCCGAGGAGGCGTCTTTCGGAGATCTTTGCAGTGGGGGTCGTCGGCGGGCACGACTACAGTTCCATCTGCAGGCCGCTTCGGCTGTCGTGGAGCGCCTGCGCCGAGGCCCGCAGGGCCTGTTCCTCGTCGTCGCTGAGCGTCGGCTCTATCTGCTTTTCGACGCCCTCCAGTCCCACGACACAGGGAATGCTCAGGCATACGTCCTCGATGCCATACGCGCCTTTCGGGCGGGTACTCACCGAAAGCACGTTCTGCTGATCCTCAAGCACCGCCTGCACAATGCGGGCAATGACGACCCCGATCGCCGCATCCGTGTGGCCCTTCCGGTCGATGATTTCGTAGGCCGCGTTGCGGGCCTGCTCAAAGATCGACTGCATCGTGTCGGACTCCCACTCCTTGCCCAGCACGGTTCGCTCGTAGATGCTCTGTCCCCCAATGGTGGCGTTGCTCCAGATGGGCACCTCGGAGTCCCCGTGCTCCCCCAGAATGTAGGCGTGCACCGAGCGAGGGTCCACCCCGTAGTGGCGGCCCAGCAGCGCCCGGAACCGGGCCGTATCCAGCAGCGTGCCGGTGCCGATGATGCGACGCCCCGGGCGACTGCTCAGCGCCTGGCAGATGTACGTCAGCACGTCGACCGGGTTCGTGGCAACCACGAGAATGGCGTTGGGCGCGTGCTTGTCGAGCTGAATGATAATCTCGCGGAAGATCTCCGCGTTTCGCCGAAGCAGATCGAGCCGAGACTCGTCGGACGACTTCTGACTGGCCCCGGCCGAGAGCACGATGATCTGGGCATTGCCAAGGACCGGGTAGTCGACGGCCCGGCACGTGACACGTCCCACCAGTTGCTGGCCGTGCATAAGGTCCATAGCTTCGCCCTCGGCCCGGTGCGTATTCTTGTCGAGTAGGAGAATCTCGCTGGCCAGGCCCTGATTAAAGATGGCGTAGGCGGCCGCCGAGCCAACGTTTCCGGTGCCGACGATGCCGACAGTTCGTCGTTGAATCATGGTGAGGGAGCGAAGGAGGTTAAGGAGTGCGGTGAAGAGGAGGCCACGAGGCCCTGGTTTCGGATCGGAGGGAGCGGCCCGACCGGGCACTGGCCCCAGCCCGACCGGGGAGCACCCCGGAGGCGACGCACGAGTTGAGCAGGCCCTGGATCAGCTGGAAAGGACGATGAGGAGGATGACCGCAATAAAACTGAGGAGGGCGAACAGAGACACAGCAATCGAGGTTGCACGGCTGGTGCGGGCGTGCTGGACCGGCCCCGCGGCCGCCGCGGAGGATTCCGGATCGGAAGCCTCAGTGGCGAGATTATCTTCCTCCTCGGGAGGGGGCGTAACGGCGAACGAGACTGGCGGGGTGCTCCAGGGGCCAGGGTCCATCCCTCGGAAGAGCGTGCGGATCCGCCAGTAGAACGGGGACACATCCGGCGAGAGCATGTCGCAGAGGGTCACCGAGGTGGTCTGGTCGAGGGTCAAGTCAACGGTCGGGTCCGTGAAGTCCTCGGTCGGGGCCACCTGAATCTGATAGCCCGACGCTTCCGGAACGCCCTCCCAGGAAAACGGCACGGCATGGGGGTCTACGGGCGTGTCTTCGGTGGGGTGCTGGGGGACCGGCGGGGCGTTGACCCGGAGGACCTCCTCGTCCTCCATCGAAGGGAGGGTTACGTGGGCCGCATCGCTCCATGGAGAGGAGCGGGCCGCGTCCGTCTCTGCCCGCACGCGCCAGTACGCCAGGGCCGCGTCGTCGGGAAGCACCGAACTGAGGGGAATCAGGACGCGTCGCCCTGTGACCTCATCGTGGTGGATCGACTCGAAGGTCTCGGTGCCCGAAATCTGGACCCGATAGTGCGCTGCGTCGGGCACCGGGGTCCAGTCGAACACGGGCGAGTCGTCAAGGTCAACGGTACGGCCCGCCACCGGCTGTGTGGGGCACGGGATGGGAAGCGTAGCGGTGGGCGATTCCTCGTACGGGGTCGAGGGGGGCATGAGCACCAGGCAGGACAGTGAGGGAAGTACGGCGGATCATCAGCCACAATGTAGCGAACGAAGCCGTCTACATCCATTCTCACCGATTTCTGGGCCCTCCGTTCGTCTCGGGGGGCAGGACCGATCACGACGGCGATGCATCGTCGGGCGATAACTGCGAGGAGGCAGACAGCAGCGATGAGCCGGTAGCGTGGAAAAGAAAGAGCGAGCCCGCCACCTCCCCCAGGACGCTTTTGGCCACCCGGCCGAGAGCGCGGTGTGGGCGGCTTCCCGCCCCGTGGGAGGAGAGCACCAAAAGATCGACCGCGTTCTCGTCGGCGAAGCGACCAATCTGATCGGCGGGGTCTCCGTACACGAGGTGGGACTGAACGGGGACCTCGGAGACCTGGCCCCTGCGGAGAAATGCCCGGAGTCGGCGACGCCCGCGATGCTCCGACAGCGGCGTAGGACCGAGGGAGAGCCGATCCGTCGGGGTGAGAGCGACGTACGGGAGGGACTCGACTACGTGCAGCACGTGGACCGTAGCGTCGTACAGGCGCGCCAGGGCCACGGCGTGCTTGAAGGCCCGTAGGGCATGATCGGAGAGATCGGTGGGCACCAGGATGTCCTGAACCGTAGCCGGATCGGTTCCGGGCTCGACGATGAACAAGGGACACGCCAGCTGTTCGGTGAGCACCCGGGAGACATCGGTGGCAAGGGGCGGAGCCGACTCTTGATCCGGCGGCGGGGCGGTCACCACGAGATCGATGTTCGCGTCCGCAACGTACTGGAGAACCTCCGACGGTGAGCCGGGGGGGGCTTCCGTGATCTCGAGAGGAGGGTCCTCGGACGCATCGGGAACGAGGCGTTCCACCAGCGAGTGAATCTCGTCCCGCCCAGTGGCCGACCCCGACGGGCCCCGAGGGAGCGGTGTCGGCATCACGTGAAGCGCGGCCCCAACGCGCCGGGCAAGGTGAAGTCCCTGCCGTAGAGCGGATGGGGCCGGCGGCATCAGACACAGGATGTGCGCAGTATTGAGCATCGCAGATCGAAAACAGTGACGGGTAAGGTCGGCGAGCGAAAGAGCAGCCGACACGCCGAACCCCTGCCCCGAAAATGGCATTAACAAAAAACGACAGTCCCTCCTGCAAGTCGATCCGGCGGGTACCCCATTCCCCGTAGGAGCTTTCGTGGAGCATGTGTGGGAGAATGCCCCACGTGCGCGCCCGACCGCCTCACAGCGACTGTTGAACGAGACTCGCTTCTCCCCGTCCAGTCTGTTCTCCCTCATGCTCGACACCTCGCGCCGAGTCCTTCTCTACGCCAGCCTCGGCATTCTATCGGGCATATTTTTTCTTCTCGAGTGGGCGTTGCCCGCCGGCAAAACCATCGGATTGCTTCAGGTTGCGGTCGTGCTGCTGACGCTCTTTCTGCCGGGGCGAACGTCCACGCTCGTATTTGGGCTCGTCGCGACCCTGTTCGTTGGGCTCGGATACGTGACCGAGTCTGCACAGGTGGCCCCGACGCAGGGACTCGTGACCCATGGACTGGTGCTCGCGGGCCTCTGGACGGCGGTGGCGGTGGTGCTCCGATACAAAAGGCTCCGACAGGCCCAGCGCGAGAGTGAAGCGAAAGCCCGGGCCATCCTCGAAACGACCGTTGACGGCATCATCACGATCGATGCGGACGGTACGATTGAATCGTTCAACGAAGCCGCCGAAGACATCTTTGGCTACGACGCCGAGGAGGTGATCGGGGAGAACGTGAAGGTCCTCATGCCGTCCCCGTACCGGGAGGAGCACGACGAGTACCTCCGGAGCTACCACGAGACCGGACGCAAGCGGATCATCGGCATTGGGCGCGAGGTGAGGGGAAAGCGCAAGGACGGGTCGACCTTCCCGATGGACCTGGCCGTCAGTGAGGTGGAGCTGGGGGATCGAATCCTCTTTACCGGCATTGTCCGCGACATCAGCGAGCGCCGCCGGCTCGAAAAAGAGATCCTGAATGTGAGTGAGGAGGAACGCCGTCGCATCGGGCAGGACCTGCACGACGGCCTCGGCCAGATGCTGACCGGCATTGGGCTATTGAGCCAGGACCTCGCCCGACAGTTGGACGAGGAGGGGCACGAGCGGGCCGAGGACATGGCCGAGATTACCGAGCACATCAAGGAGGCCGACCAGTACGCTCGCGATCTGTCGCACGGGCTGATTCCGGTAGACGTGGAGGCGAACGGCCTGAGTGAGGCCCTGCGGCGGCTCTCGCAGAACGCCGAGCGGCTCTTCAACGTGCACTGTTCGTTCCGGGAGGTCGGGACCGTACTCGTCCACAACAACACGGTGGCCACCCACCTCTACCGCATCGCGCAGGAGGCTGTGAGCAATGCCGCCCGCCACGGCGAGGCCGACGACATCAAAATCATCCTGGCTTCCGGGGAGGAGCAGATCCGCCTCCAGGTGCGGGACGACGGAGTGGGGTTCGACGACGAGGCGATGGACGGGTCCGGCATGGGCGTACACATCATGAACTACCGGGCCCGCATCATCGGGGGCACCCTTGAGGTCAGCAGTGCACTCAGGGACGGAACGGTGGTCACCTGTACACTTCCCCGCAACGCCTACGCACCCGACAAGGACGAAGAACACGCCGCTCCGGCCGCATAGGCCCCGCTCCAGCCGCCCCTGCAGGAGAATCCCCCACAGCAGCACTCGGCAAGGCCCGGTACGAGCAGGGCCGAACCGGCGGTACTTTTGCTTTCCCACTGTACTTGTTATTCTATCCCTCCGATCCGGGCAGCAATGAGGAATGCCCAGCCGTTCGGGATTCCTTGTCTGTTCCCTTGTTCGGGCAATACAACCGCCGCACCACCATGAAAGACATCTTTCTGGTTGACGACCATCCGCTCCTGCGAAAGGGCCTGGCGCGGACCATCGAGGCCGAGGCCGACCTCAACGTGGTCGGTCAGGTAGACACCGCCGAGGAGGCCCTGCAAGAGGTTGAGGAGGCAGAGCCGGATTTGGCGATCGTGGACATTTCGCTGCCCGGCATGAGCGGCATGGAGCTCATCAAACGCCTGCAGTCGCGCGCCCCTGACGTGCAGATTCTGGTCGTGTCGCGACACGACGAGACCCTCTACGCTGAACGGTGCATCCGGGCGGGCGCCCGGGGCTACGTGATGAAGCAGGAGGCGAGTGACGATGTTGTGAGCGCCATCCGCAAAATCCTAAACGGCCGCATCTTTGTGAGCGAGGAGATCAACGAGCGACTGCTGCAAAGCATGGCGGAGGGCGGGCGCGAACGGATTACGCAGTCGCCGCTCGAGGTGTTGAGTGACCGGGAGCTGGAGGTCTTCGAGCTTACCGGGAAGGGAGCCTCCACCCGCGAGATCGCCGACCGGCTGCACCTGTCCGTGAAGACTGTCGAGTCCTACCGGGCCCGCATCAAGAAGAAGCTCAATTTTGACTCGGCGAACGAACTCATGCAGCACGCAGTGCAATGGGTGGAGGGGGAAGGGTCTACGTAGATGAATCCCTGTCCCTGCCTCCAGGGCCTCAGGCGAGGTCCTCCGGCCCGCCGACCGGAAGCTGAGGCACCCTGCATGACGTGCGCACCGTCGCTCCGCTTCTGAACTCCCCGACTTCTGAATCCTGATGCTCGACCTCGACACGATTCTCTTCCCGACCGATTTCTCCTCGGTGGCCGAGGACGCGTTCGCCCACGCCGCGCACCTGGCGCTACAATCCGGGGCCACGATTCACGTCTTCAACGTTGTGACACCGGGGGACGACGATGCGTCTAACCCGATGGACTTCCTACCGGTAGCCCCCGTCGAGGGGGAGGCCGTGGGCGATGCGCCCCCCCAGCGGATGGAGGTGCAGACAGTGACCCAGGAGCAAGGGACCGTCCCGGTCGTGTACGCGCAGACAGATAGCACGTCGCCGGAGAGAGCAATCGTCGACCACGCCACCGAGCACGACGTGGATCTCGTGCTGATGGGAACGCACGGCCGGAAGGGCGTGGATCGACTGCTGAGCGGGAGCGTAGCGGAAGAGGTCGTGCGCCAGGCTCCGTGTCCGGTGTTCACGGTTCCCGCGTACGACGAGGGACAGCTTGAGTCCCAGATCGCCCGAATTCTCGTGCCGGTGGACCTCTCGGAGCAATCTACCCTCGTGGCAGATCATGCCGCTGGCCTGTCCGAGGTCTACAATGCTCCTGTTGACCTCCTGCACGTGGTGGAGGAGGCGGCCTTCCCGGCCGCGTACGGCGTCGATCCGCTCGTCTCGTCGCGGCCGGATGTGCAGGAGCGAGCGCGCGAGGCGCTCGAAGCGCTGGCGGAACAGATGGATGGCCTCTCCGAATCGGTAAACGTGCACCTTCTTGCCGGGTACGCCGCTCGGGATATCGTTGACTTCGCCGTCCAGCAGGAGAGTGATCTGATTGTTATGGCCACGCACGGCCGCACAGGCCTGCAACGCTTCCTCATCGGCAGCGTGGCGGAAAAGGTGGTCCGTCGTGCCCCCTGTCCCGTCTTCACGGTCAAGAGCTTCGGCAAGTCGCTGGTTCCGGTCTCGGCGGACGGGTCCGACCAGTAACTGTGCCGACACGGCGAGCAGGGGGCCTTCCGGGGGGCACGCCGGGCACTTCACGTGCGCTCGAGCACGAAGACGTACGGGTAGAGCCCCCCGATTTCAATGGCTCGCACGTGCCGACTGGTGAAGGCCTCACTCTCACTGAGCGCTGCGTTGAAGGGGCCCTGTCGCAGCACCAGCATTACCGTCCGCCCGCCGGGGCGAAGCACCGCGGCCATCTGTCCCAGCACGCGCCGGTAGAAGGGAAAGAAGTCCATGCTGCTGGCCATGCGCACGCCGAAGGGCGGATTGGTGACGATAAGGTCGGCCGCTCCGTCGTCGAACCGCTCGGCGAGGTGCCACACGTCGCCCTCCCGGATCGTGATGCGGTCGGTGAGCCCGGCCCGCTCGACATTTGTGCGGGCCCCCGCCACGGCCTCCTCGTTCCAGTCGTTGCCGTAGCTCTGCGTCTCGGGCCACAGGTGCGCCGCCTCCAGCAGGATGGTGCCGGAGCCACAGAAGGGATCGAGGAGCACGTCTGGGGGATTGTCGAGATGGGCGAGGCGGAGGAGGGCGTAGGCCACGTTGGCCTTGAGGGCGGCCCGGGGTTGGTAGCCTGATAGCTGGCGTCGGCTCAGGGCCTCACGCGTGTGCTGCACGCTCACGAGGCAACGGTCGTCGTGCACGTCCACCCGCACCTCCACGTCGTAGTCCTCCAGGTCCACGGCGGCGGCGTAGTGGGCGTCGAGCCCCCCGCCCGCCACCCGCTGCACGTCGACGCTTGTGAAGTCGTGGTCGCCCCGGCGCACCGTCGTCACCCGAAAGGTGTCCGCCTCCTCCATCGCCTCCACGTCAAGCGTCTCCACGGTCGTGCGGATCGTCCGGAGCGCGGCCTCGCCGTCGCCCGGCAGCGAAAAGGTGTAGAGAGGCGCCAGCACGTGGTGAATCGATCGCATTCGGCGGGCCACGTCGAGCGTGGGCGCTGGCCCCGCCCGGGCCTCCACAAGGGCGTAGCTCTGAAGGTCGAGCGGGGCATCATCCGTGTCCGTGATCTCGAGGCCTGCCGCCGCGGCCCGCTCCCGAAATTCATGGACGGCCACGTCCTCCAGCCCCATGTTGAGGGTAAAAAGGAGGGGGGTGCGGTCCGGAGCGCGGAGCGACGTGGCCGAACGGGGAGAACTCTTAGGGGGGGACACAGAAGTAGAGCATGGGCCAGCAAGGATACGGGTCGACCTTCAACCGTGATGATTTTGCACGGTTCGCCGACAGGCTGCCAGTAGAGAAGCAAGCTCTACGTCCAGAAAACGAACCGCGACTCGATGTTTGCCTCGGAGGCCACCCTCCGCCGATCCTGGCTGTCGTTGATTGGGCACTACGTCGCGCGCTGCTGGCAGCGGTCCGTGCCGCCGGCGGTAGGGACCTGTGGCTGTCAGCACGATACCAACTGCGAAGGATGACTGTGCACTTCGCTCCGAGGATCTCCGGAAAGAATCGTCGCGAGGCGCGCCTCGGTATCTGTTTAGCCATTCTCGGACGTGCCCGACTCCATCATCCCGGCAAATAGATTCCGCTTCACCAAGGGAGCATCCGATCTGGAACGGGAGCGTTGTTCTCTGATCGGTGTCCATTTTGATGACCCCAAAGTGGACGAAAAGGGCTCGGCCGGGCAGAAAATGGCCTAACGCCCGCGTTCGCTCCACTGAAATTTATCAAACTCGCTCACGCGTTCGCTCAGACGGTGATAAATTTCGGGCGTTGCGCGAACGCGGGTGTCCGAGCGGCCATTTTCTGAAGGGCCTTGGGTCGATCAGTGGGCAGAAACCGATTTCATAGAACCAGGCTCGTTCGAAAATCTTCAGACTGTCCTACGGTCGCTAAACACGTACGCGCCTTGCGACGGACCTCCTGCCCTATGCAAACTGATGAAATGCACGACGATCCTTGATAGCTGGTGTTACATGCCGAGCCTCGACCTCTCGATGGAGGAGCGGCCGGCGCCGACTTCTGCCGCGTAGACGTCGGACAGCGATCGCTTTCGGCCCCAAGAGCACCGGGGCGAGGTGGTACCCCGCATGTACCTGATCGACAAGCAGGGCCGCACCCGGGACCACCACAGCGGCGTAATTCCCAAATGGGCGCTCGACGATGCGCTGGAGATGCTGGCGGGGGAGGCCCGTCCGTGAAGCGACTCCCGTTCGGCACTGATGACAGAGATTTCCGAAGGACATCGCTTTCGGCTGTGCGAGCGTGGAGGCGTGGATGCACGGAGGCGGTCTCCGTACCGCCCTTCCTCAGCCTTGAAGGGATCCACAGATGGGAAACGGTGTTATAACATTCGTTGAACTTTGTCTCGTCATCGGCAGTGTCACCATGCCCGACGCGCTGAAGGTCCGCAAAATTGGGAATTCGCTCGGCGTCATTCTTCCGTCCCCAACGCTGGAAGAGCTGGACGTGGAAGAGGGGGACGAACTCTTCGCGATCCAAACGCCGGACGGGATTCAACTCACCCCGCACGACCCGGAGTTTGCGGACGCGATGGAGGACGCCCGCGAGTTCATGCGCACGCACCGGAATGCCTTCCGCGAGCTCGCATAATGCGTCATGGAGGGTCTACAGAGTAACGAACCGGCGTGGCTCACGAAGAAGCTCGTGCTGGCACTGCATGCTGAGACACTTCAAC
>NZ_JBDGQQ010000193.1:0-5348 GCF_042218895.1 Salinibacter sp.
GAGCGGATGCGCACGCTCGGGGTCTCGCTCTCGGAGGTCATGGAGGCGGCGGAAGGCTCCAACGAGAACGCGGCCGGGGGCGTCTACCAGCAGGACGGGCGCGAGGTGCTCATTCGCGGCATCGGGCGGACCAACGAAATCAAAGAAATTGGAGCGACGGTCGTGGCGAGCCGGGACGGCACGCCGATCCGGCTTCGGGACGTCGCGGAGGTGAAGATCGGCACCCAGCGGCCCCGCCTCGGCACCGGATCGGTGAACGGCGAATCGGCCGTCATCGTCTCCATCCAGAAGCAGCCCGGCGCCAACACCCTCGAACTCACCGACCGCGTGGCGGCCGAGCTCGACCAGATCGAAGGGCAGCTTCCCGCCGGGATGGAGGTGAACCGGTCGATCTTCCGGCAGGCCGACTTTATCTCGCTGGCCGTCAACAACGTGGTCGAGGCGCTGCGCGACGGGGCGCTCCTCGTCACCCTCATCCTGTTTCTCTTTCTCTGGAACGTGCGGACGACGGCCATCTCGATCCTTGCCATTCCGCTCTCGCTGTCGGTGGCCCTGGTGGTGATGTACGGCCTCGGCATCACGATCAACACCATGACGCTCGGGGGACTCGCCATCGCCATCGGGGCGCTCGTGGACGACGCGATTATCGACGTGGAGAATGTCTTCCGGCGGCTCAAGGAGAATGCGCAGCGACCGGAAGAGGAGCAGAAGAAGGTCCTCCGGGTGGTCTACGAGGCGTCGATGGAGGTGCGCGGCCCCATCCTGAACGCCACGCTCATCATCAGCGTCGTCTTCGTCCCCCTCTTCTTCCTGTCCGGCGTGCAGGGACGACTCCTGCAGCCGCTGGGCCTGGCCTACATCGTCGCGATCCTCGCGTCGCTCCTCGTGGCCGTGACGGTGACGCCAGTCCTCTGCTACTACCTGCTTCCGCAGTCCTCGACAGTCCAAGAGGGGGAGGAGACGTGGCTTGTCCGACAGCTGCACGGGGCCTATCGCTCAGCCCTGGACTGGGTGCTTGGGCACTCTCGCTTCGTGCTCGGGGCTGCGGTTCTGCTTCTGGTGGCCACGCTGGCGACGCTCCCGTTCATGGGACGCGGCTTTCTGCCGGAGTTCCAGGAGGGGACGCTCGTCATCAGTGCCGTCACGGCGCCGGGCACGGGGCTACAGGCCTCCACCGACATCGCTCGGGAGATCGAGGAGCGGCTGCTGGAGCATCCGGCCGTCGAGGCCACCTCCCGCCGTACCGGCCGCGCCGAGCTAAGCGCCCACGCGCAGGGGGCCAACGCCTCCGAGATCGACGTGCAGGTGGACCTCTCGGCGATGGAGATGAGCGAGGTGACCGCCGACGTGCGCGCTCGCCTCGCCTCGATTCCAGGGACCAACATCACGATCGGGCAGCCCATCGGGCACCGCATCGACCACATGCTGTCGGGCACGCGGACGGACATTGCCCTCAAAATCTTCGGCCCGGACCTCTACGAACTGCGCGACCTGGCGGACCAGGTGCGAGGAGCCATCGCGGGGACCGACGGTCTCGTCGACTTGTCTGTCGCCCGGCAGGCCGACGTGCCCCAGCTCCGCCTCTATCCGAAGCGCCAGGAGATGGCCAAGTACGGCGTCACGCCCGGCCGGCTCAACCACGCGGTCGAGGCGTTGGTGGGCGGCGAGGTCGTTTCCCAGGTGCGCGAGGGGCAGCAGACCTTCAACCTCACTGTGCGACTCGACTCCGCTGGCCGAGCCGGGGCCGAGTCCATCCGCAACGTCCTCATCAACACGCCCGTCGGGCCGAAAGTGCCGGTCTCCCGCCTCGCACAGGTCCAGCACGAGCGCGGCCCCAACACGATTAGCCGGGAGGACGTGCAGCGCAAGATTGTCGTCTCGGCCAACACGAGCGGGCGGGACGTGGGCAGCGTCGTGGCCGACCTGCGGCAGCGCATCGCGAGTCAGGTCGACATGCCCGAAAACTACTACTATGAAGTCGGCGGGCAGTACGAAAACGCCCGGCAGGCCTCCCGGCGGATCGGGGGACTCTCGCTGGTGGCGCTGCTGGTCGTCTTTCTCCTCCTTTATCAGGAGTTTGGCAGCGCTCGGGCAGCGACGCTCGTCCTCGTCAACCTCCCGCTTGCCCTCACGGGTGGAGTCGCCGTCCTCTTTCTCTTCCTCGGCGGCACGCTCGACATTGCGGCGATGGTCGGCTTCGTCACCCTCTTCGGCATTGCCGTGCGGAACGGCATCCTCCTCGTGAGCCACTACATCACCCTGCACCAGGAAGACAAGTCGCTCCGCGAGGCCGTCGTACAAGGCTCGATGGAGCGGCTCAACCCCATTCTCATGACGGCCCTCACGGCAGGCCTCGCGCTCGTTCCCCTCGCCCTGGGCGGCGGCGAGCCGGGCAAAGAGATCCAAACGCCCCTCGCCATCGTGACGATTGGGGGCCTGCTCACCTCGACCTTCCTCAACATGGTCGTCGTGCCCGTCCTCTTCGACCGCTTCGGCGACGCGGAGCAGCTGCGGCAGGAGCGGGCGGAAGACCTCGCGGCGTGATTCTCGCTACGTGTGGGTCCGCGACGACGCGTGGACGGGACCTGTAAAGAGAATGCGGACGGAATGCGGAGATTCCCCACAGCTGAAATTGAGGATTGCCCCTTGTTCGTGACCAGGGGCTTGCGTATCCATGGCCCACATGCCCAGACAATCAACATTCTCCCAGCATGGTCATGGATCTTCCCTTCAAGACCGAGCAGTTTCTGGGCGTTTTCCGCCAACATGGCCCTCTCAGCCCGCGTAAAAAAGAAAACCCTCCAGGTCGACCGACCCAGAGGGGTAGGTGCAGTGCCCGAGATGGGATTCGTGGTAAACGCAACCGCCGAGAAGTCCCGAGGATTGATGGAATATCGGCCTCTGTAGCCGTTGAGTGGAGAAATAGGACGTTGCATGCCAAAACGGATTGGGTCATCGCAGAGGACTTATGGGAACTCAACCCTGACAGTAGCCCTGAGAGTCTGACGCGGGAGAAGGGGGGCTCAGAGACTTTCGATTCGGCGATCTCGATGTGGCTGGGTAGGCGGTTCAGGCCGGGTCCTCGGGCGCACTCACTCCCAGACGCCGGTGGCAGAATCTCCAAGGGAGTGTCGATCAGGAGTATTGCCTCCGTCGGCGGCGTCTTGGCCGTAGAGCACTACCCGGAAGTAGCCGATCCGGCTGGCCTGAGGATTTTGATACGGGGTCGTCTTTCCGTGCTGCGAGGAGCCACTCGCCCGTGCTTAGAGCGCCCGAGTTGCCTCTTTTCATTTGCTCACCAACGGAGCTGTGCTGAGGAATTACACGTCCATTGCACGGCTCTCCCATCCGACTCACGCGGGTGCTGCGGTGCCACATCTCCGGATTTGGGCGCTCACGGAGGGGGCCGTCGGAATTGCACGTCGAATAAAACATCTTTGCACATCTGCCTGCACTTTCACGGGGGCGCGATTCATGCTCCTCGGAATACATAGGGTGGGGGGACTTCACTTCTCGGAGTGAACCCAGAGCCGTCGTTGCGCACAGGTCAACTGCACACTACTCGAAACAACCTGTTCCGTGTAGTGTCAGATTCATTCCATTCGACGTGCACGGCCCCTCTCGACCGATGGACCCCGACGATCTCATCAGTTTCAGCGACGCGGCCCGCGAAATTGGGTGCAGCCGGACCACGCTCTACCGCGCAGCCGACGATGGGCGCCTCAACGACGTGGAGGTGGGCTGCCGTCGAATGCTTCTTAAAGACGAGTCATGGGAGGACTTTGAGCCCATCCTCACAGGGGCCCGAGCACAGAAACGTTCCGATGAAGCGGAGTCCGAATGAGCGCGGTCTGTACGAGAGACGACTCCTCTCGAACTGCAACCACACGGCGTAATGCCCACAATTCTTCGTGAGGGGCCGTATCGGGTGCACTTTTACGCGCAGGATCGGCTCCAAGAACCGCCGCACGTTCACGTTCAGCGGGACCGCAACGAGGCGAAATTTTGGCTCGACCCGGTGCGCCTGGAGCGAAGTGGTGGTTTTCCCCGGCACGAGCTCCGTGAGATCCGGCGCCTTCTCGAAACCCACGAACAAGACCTTCTCGACGCTTGGAATGCCTACTCGTAAGCACGCCCCCGACACGACCGCCCGCGACACTGCCCGGATTGTGGAGGCGGAGGTCAACGAAGACGAACTCACGGTTCACCTCGAAGACGGCCGCAGTGTGACGACGCCTCTCGAATGGTACCCCCGATTGGCATTTGCGACCTCCGAGGAACGGCAGAATTACGAGATTACTGGACGCGGCCGCGGCCTCCATTGGCCCATGCTGGACGAGGATCTGTCTGTGCGCGGTATGCTCTCGGGCACGCCTTCCGCAGAAGGCCCGGAGAGCCTCAAAGGATGGAAGAAGGCCCTTAAGGAACGCCGTCGCCTCCGTGAGGAGGGAGAGGAGCCCCCGCCATGGGGAACGGGCAAGTACCGCATTCCCTACAGCGATTTCATTGACGACGACACGAGGGAATAATCGTCGTTCGCTTCCACAGTCTCCGTCACTCGAACGTCTCGTGGCTCTCCATGCAGGCCTTCCACTCCGGGTGATTTCGAAGATTCTTGGACACTCAAATCATATCGGTCTTGTATAGAAGGTGGCAGATGTCAGCAGGCCTCGTGGGCGCTGGGGGCCGGGAGCGGGAATTCAAAAATCGGATCTCAAAAGGGCAATCATCCGGCGCAGTCGCCTCTGCCGCGAGTCCGAGCGGTGGCTCCGCCGGAACGAGTACTCGCTGAGGTAGCGGTAGGCATGACATTTCGAAGAGGTCGTCTCCTTGATGTCGTCCTCCGGTTCTGCTACCTCCTCCAGGCGTAGCTCTCCCAGGACGTAGTCTGGTTCCGAATGTCTCTATAACGGCGGGATTGGAAAGTCATCGCTCTCATTTACGCTCGGCAGGTCCAGGTTCATCGAGTCCGTTGTGGTTCCATCCCCGCTTTCGACCTCCAAGTAGAGATTTTCGAATTTGTACCGATAGGTCTGCTCCGTTTCGGCGAGAGGCGCCCCAAGCATCTCCCGCATGTTGGCGACCGAGGTTCCAGGCTGGACGTACCGGAGCAGATCGCTCGGGACAGTCTTGTGCTCAAGCAGGAGATACCTCGATTCGGTGAACAGGTAGCCCTCCCGTTGCAAATACGCAACCGCGAGGGTGCCCAGCACACCAGCGATAAATCCCGCGAGCGTAGAAAGCGCAAATCCCATAGGGCCGATGTTCTATCGAAATTGGCGATTCGAGCGAGATGGCTATTCACGAGTGGGGAGCCCGTCGGAAAGTGGGTCGATCCGGTCGGCATG
>NZ_JBDGQQ010000194.1:0-7001 GCF_042218895.1 Salinibacter sp.
CGAGACGCCGTGCTCGACGACTACTTTCAGTCGGTCGAGGTCGAACCCGTGGCCGAAGGAGACGGCTGGGCACGCATCCGGGACCTTCCGCCCCTGTTCCCGAACCTAGCGGACGAGTTTCTGGCCTGAGGGCCCCGCTCCTACTCGATCGGATTCACCTCCCCGCTGCCGAGCATATTGGTCTCGACGGTCGGCTCCCCGCGATAGCGCACATCACCGGACCCGAAGATCTGGGCGGACAACTGACCGGTGACGTTCAGTTTAGCGTCGCCCGAGCCGGCAATCTGCACGTCCGCCCTTTGCGCCGTCAGGGATGCGCCCTGGAGGTTTCCCGAGCCCGCAATGTTCAGATCCAACGTACGGGTCTGACCTCGGAGTGTCCCCGTTCCTGAGCCGGCCATCTGCAGGCTGAGCTCGTTCGTCTCCACCTCCACGTCGAGCTCCCCGGACCCAGCCAAGCGGAGAGTAAGGGCCTTCCCCTCAATCGTCGTTTCCCCTACGGCCCGACCGGTCCCGGCCACGTTCAGCTCATGAAGGGTCGGGGCCGTCACGTAGACGTCAATCTGGTCGGTATCGAGCCCATCGGCGCCGAACAACTCCAGCAGGCCCGGCTCGTCTCCATCCGAAATTTCGAGGGTCTCCCCGTCGACCGTCGTCTTGATCTCGTCGAGCACCGTCTCCGGGGCAGAAACCTCAACGGAGCGGTCGTCGCCTTGTCGGAGGTGAAGAGTGCCGGGAATGTTGTACTCGACCTCCGCGAAGGCGTCGACCGACCGGGACTCCCGAACGCGATCCTGCGCCGAGACGAGGTGAACAGGCAGGGCGAGCAGGGCCCCAAGCAGCGCGGCACGCAGAAACGCAGATGGGAGAGACAACATGGCTGAACTGGACTGTGATCGGGAGCAATCGGTGGGTCTCACCAACAGAACGCTGCCTGAAACTTCAATGTTACTGCCGCGGAGGGACCTCATCGGTCGACGGCCGGGGTGGGGAGTGGACGTTCTTCAAGAAGACTTCGGGACGATAAGTGGGGCGGGTCCCTGTGCCTGTTCCCGGACTCGCGTGTAACAAAAGAGCGACCGGCTGCGCTTACATCTATCGAGAATGCTTTAGCAATTTCCCATCAGCACGAATGAAACTCACAGAGCGCTGGATCGTCGCTCTTGCCGTTTTCCTTCTGTCCATCGGGGTCGTCGGGTGCGACCTTGTGTCCAGCGACGATGCATCGAGGACGCCATGGGCCCTCGCCGGGTTGGCGAACCGCGACGTTCAGGAACTCAAGCTGCGACACGGCATGCTCCATGCCGCGACCGACAGTGGACTGTACCGCACGCCTCTCGACTCAGAAGTGAAGTGGACGACCGGGGGCCTCCAGGGAAAGACGGTCGTTGACGTCACGTGGCGCGAGGATGGTGCCATGCTGGCCGGCGTCCAGCACGAGAACGGCCAGACAGGACCGGTTCTCTACAAACGGGCCACGCCGGATGCACAGTGGACTCCCTTCGACACGGGGTACGGACCGGACGACTATCGGCACGTCCGTGCCCTCGCATCGATCCCTGGGAGCCGAGACACCCTCCTGGCCCGAGGGATGCGTAACGTGGCGCGCTCCGTCGATGGTGGGGAGCAGTGGACAAGCGTGTGGGGCGGCTGGGACCAGATCGGGTATCAGGCCCCGCTTCTGTACGTGAGCCCCCACGATCCGAGCGTCGTCTTTGCCGGAGGCGAGGCATCAAACTTTCAACCCTACCTCGTCCGCTCGCCCGACTACGGGGCGACCTGGCAGCGCGCGTCTGGAATCTCCGCGGGGGGCGACAATGCTGTGTACGCCATCATTGAGCATCCCGACGACCCCGGACGCTTCCTGCTGGGCATGGAAGGACGCGTGCTGCGGTCTACCGACGGCGGTCGAAACTGGACCCTGGTGTACGAGCCGCCCCAGTACACCTACGTCTTCGACTTTGCCGCCCGACAGGTTGGGGATCGCACCCTCATCTACGCCGCGGGCTCCGAAAATGGAACCGGGGCTGGTCGCCTCACCCTGCACCGCACCGGCAATTTCGGCGAGAGCTGGGAGCGGATCTCGTACACCGCAGGGCCGGACTCGGCCGCGACCCGGGCACTTGCTCTTACGGAGGACGGCGGTCACACGCGACTGTACCTAGGCACGACGGAGGGCGTCTACGTCTATCGTCCGTAGCCCCGCGCCCCTGGCGACCGGACGGTCACTCCGCGCGGCTCATCGAACGTTCGGCGAGGAGATGGACGTTCGGATCAAGTGTGACGGACGAGGGGGCCTCCGCACAGTCGATGCGTGTCGTTCGCTTTCGGCCTTGGAGATTGATCGTCGTGAGGGACGTGTTCTCGGTCTCAACCCTCACCTCCACCGGTACACGGAACGGCGCCGCGTCCTGCGTCTGCCGAAGCGTCACGACGCACTCGTCCGCCGCCGCGTCGTAGCGCCACGTGCCCTCGATCACCGGATGGCCCGCCCGCCGGGTCCACTGGTCAAAGTATGGTTCCAGCTCTTGCCCCGACACGTCCTCCATCACGGCTCGGAAGTCGCGGGTGCTTGCGTTCTGGTGGCGGTAGCGGTCGTAGTAGGCGCGGAGGCCCTTCCAGAACGTGCGGGTGCCGACCCGTTGTCGCAGCATGTGTAACACCCAGGCCCCCTTCTGGTAGGGATTCGTGTTGAGGAGCGCATTTGGGTCGCTGTAGGTCGTGTCCACGAGGGGCGTGTCCGGCTTCTTCTCGTGGAATTTGGCGACCCGCTTCCGGGCCCGTCTCATGTAGCGCCGGAGGGCCGCCGTTCCCCGGGCGTGCTCCAGGTAGAGGGCCGTGAGATACGTCGCGAAGCCCTCGCTGAGCCAGAGGTGCGACCAGTCCGCCTCCGTAACCGTGTTGCCAAACCACTGGTGAGCGATCTCGTGGGCGAGCAGCGGCGTGCTATCCTTTCCGTCGGCCACGGCCTTCTCGCTGTAGAAGATGGCGGAGGCATTCTCCATGCCGCCGTAGCGCGTGGTGGACTGCACGTTCGCCAGCTTCGGGTACGGGTACGGGCCCAGGTTTTGCTCGAAGAACCGGAGGATGGGCGGGGCCTGCCCGAGATCTTTGAACCCGGCCGCACGGTCCTCCGGGTAGACCCAGCTCTGCACGGGCACGCCGTCGACGGTGCCCGCTGTGTCGACCGCAAAGTCGGCCACACCGATGACCATGATCTTCGGCGGAAGGGGGACGTCGGTGCGCCAGTGCGTGACCCGGGTGCCGCCGCTCGTCGAATCGTTCACCAGGGCTCCGTTGCTCACGACCTCGTACGTCGACGGCGCGGTCACCCGAAACTCGACGGTCGCCTTGTCGGAGAGGTGGTCCACCACGGGCAGCCAGTGGCGGGCCCGGTTGGGCCAGTTGTCGCCGAAGAAGGTGCGATCCCCGTGCCGGTTGGTGCCGATGATGAGGCCGTCGGCGGGCACCCCTGCGTACTGAATGCGAAAGGTGTGCGTCTGTCCGGCCTCGAGGTCAGAGGCGGGATCGATCCGCAGGATGTCGTTGCGGTGGCGGTACGGAACCGTGCGCCCCGCCTCGGTCACCGACGCAACCCGCATGCCGGTCACGCGCGAGGGGGCCGTCGCCTGGGCCTGGTTGCGACCGATGAGGTCGAGCCGCACGGCCGAGAGCGTGTCGGTCGTCACGCGGAGGCGCACCGTGGCCGTCCCCTCAATTCGGTCCGTCGTGTCCGAGAGGGTGAGGGCAAAGTCGTAGTCCTGCACGTCGATGCCGGGCTGAGGCTTCGCCGCAGGGCCACGGGCCGGCTGTGCGGAGGCCATCCCCGTCAGCAAAAGCAAGCTCCCCCCCATTCCCAGCAGAAGCACGCGCCACCAGGAGGGCATACGACAGATCATGGATTCGGATGAGAGTGTCGTTAGACTCCAATTCAGGAGAACTCCGTGCAAGAAAATACGACCGGTGTCCAGCCAGGACTGCTCGACCGCACACTTCCGGGAGGGGCGCCCCCAGCCTCGGTCTCCCCTCCCGTCGTCGTGTCACTGGCTAACTCGCGCGCTCCTTCGGGCTACGCGAGTCGCCGTCCTCCGCCACAGCCGTCAGGCCATCGCTACATGCCTTGTCCGCCTCCAGTCTCGACCGTAATCTCCCGCGTCGTGTTGTTGAACGGACCCGGAACCACGTTGCCGTCGCTGCCGATGAGCTTGAGGTTGACCTCGTAGGTGCCAGCCTCAAGTCCCGTCACGAAAGCGGGCGCCCACTCTGTGAGCGTGGTCGAGGCGACCTCGTTCCCCTGGTCGTCCGTGATGGTGTAGCGTGCCTTGTAGCCGTCCTGGCTCAGCTGAACGTTATGGAGGTAGAAGTCAAGCATGATCTTCTCCGCGTCGGCGCCACTGTAGGTGCCCTTGGGTCGGCTGTAGATGAGAGCGGGCTCCTTGGGACCGAGCATAAAGCTTCCGGAGTCGCTCTTTACGTAGAAGTTGACCAGGTCGTACGCGTCTCTGCCCTTCACGCTTTCGTGGTACGACCGGCTCGGGAAAACGACGAGGGTGTGTGCGCCGGGCTCGAGCGTTCCCAGGTCGAAGGGCTCTCCCTCCGTGTAGTTGGCCATGTACGGCTGGTTGTCGAGGATGACGTGGAAGTGCTGCCCATTGCCAGAGTTTGCAATCGAGTCGGCGCGCGGCGTCTCGGTCTGAATTCCTGTTTCGAAGCTGTCGGCCGTAACCGTGACGTCGACACTTGCACTGTCGACGACGGCGCTGTCGGTGAGAGCTGTCACGCGGGCAGATGCCCCTTCGATGGCGGGCGACCGGTCACCGGCCTGAATCTGGACACCACCGTTTTCGGCGCCTCCCCCCCCGCCACATCCGGCGAGCACGATGAGGGATCCGAGGAGTACGGCAATCGACGTGAAGAGACTGCGTCGGGGACAGAGCATGGATCGGAATGTCATTTCGCGGGAGACTGGGTGAATGATGCATTTACGAGCCCGCACGCACTTTCGGTTCACAGGACCCGTGGTGGTCAAGAGGATAGGCAGCAGGGCGGGGACCTGTCAATCGAGGCGTGTGATTTTTCTGAGGGGGATCTAGTCGGCGCACCGGACGGCGGACCGTTCCTGGCGTGAACAGGGCCGTCGGCCTGGATCCGGGGACGACGGGCCGCACCGGACCCCGCTGAGCCTCCCCTCCACAGGTCTCGGGAGAGTGCGTCCGATGAGCGGCATGATTGGACGGACTGGCTCGCTGACACACAGCGCCGTCCTAAGCGTGGAGCCCCCACCACGCCGCGAAGACGATTAGTCCTCCAAGCAGAGCACTGGCCATGGCGTGCAGACGGAGCCGGTCGAGCAGGTGGTGCGCCGCGTCGAACCCGTCGTCCGGGGCCGAGTCCGCCTCGGCCAGTCCCGCAGCCTCGGACACCTCCCCTCCAATCTCACAGCGTGGGAGAAAGTCGAGGGCGACGTGCAAGAACACCCCTGTCGCCACGCCAAAGACCACGGCATGCAGAACGTCGGACCCGGGAGGAGAGGCGAGGCCAACGGGTATGGCGACCGCCGCCACCGCGGCGGCGGGGACCAGGAGCACCGATGCCCTGCGGCCCGAGCGGCGCAGCCGGCGGGCTGCCGCGTAGCCGGCCGGGGCCTTGTGGGAGATGATGGCCAAACCGAGTGTGGGGCCCAGGGTGGGCATGGTCGCGTAGACGGCCCCTATTACAAGCCCGGCGGTCAGTGAGTGGACGGTCAACTCGAGCGTCGTAGCGTCGAACGGGAGATTCAGGTGAGCGAGTTGGTGCTGCGCGGCGTGCAGGGCGAAGCCGAGAAGCACGCCCAGCGCAATGCCAAATCCACCGAAGGCGGCGTGGTGACCGACGGCGCTGGGAATGAGAAACGCCCCTGTACTCGTGACCATCGCCCCGCTTGCGAGGCCGTAGCCCCAAGCGAGTCGCCGGGCCTCGCTTGCCCGTCCCTCCACCCCGACGCGACGCGGACGGCTCCCCAACCAGGCGCCCCCTGCCATGGCACCGAATGCAACCCCCCCGATAACCAGTAGCTTCCAGAGCGAGGCTGTGACGGCAAGCACCGACGCGAAGACCATCAGCCCCACCCCCGTCCCTGCGGCGAGGGAGGAGCGCGATGACGTTTGGGACGGGGAAGAAGGAGTCATCGTGCGCCAGAGAGCAACGGGTGAACGGGCCCCTGATGGAGCAACCACCAGCAGTCACGATTTTGACGGAGGACACCACGGCGCCGGTCCGGTGTTCCGGTGCATGCCCTGCCCCTCACTCACGCAGGCACGGCGATCAGGACTTCCGAGGGCACGCCCCACGCCGTGACGATGGCGTGATGCACCTCGCGCCATTCTCCCTCCTGTAACAGAGCACGCATCCGAATCGGTCGACACCCCCCCACCCACTGCGGACGAAGTGCGTGGACGGTGTCCCAAAGAGCAGAAATACCCCTCGACATCGGACCCGTCCCTCGCGTTAACCCGGCGAGGCAAAGTCGACCGGGGGGCTGTTGATCCCGAAGAAGACGGTGGGCTTCGGCCAGGAAAGTGCGCGCCTCCGCGTGCGGCAGGAGGTCTAGCAGGTACGTGGCGACGACACGGTCCTGGCCCCCCTCGGGACGATCGAACGTCAAGGTGCCGTCGGTCTGCGTGACAGTCGCACGTTCGCTGAACGTGGCGAGCCGCTTGCGGGCAATCCGCACCATTGTGCCGCTGAGGTCCAGGCCCTCGTAGCGGGCTGTCGGGGGAGCATGGTTCCGAAGAATCCGGGCGGCGAAGCGCCCAGTTCCGCATCCCACCTCTAGGATGGACGTCGCGTGCCCGAAGTCTGCGTGCGCAAGCAGTGTGTCGAGGGCCGGGCGCTCGTAAAATTGCTGTGTGTCTTGCCACCGCCCGATGCGGTCGTAGACGGTTCGCGCCTCATTCCTTGAGAGCATGCGATCAGCCACAGCCCCTGGGACAGTCGGAAAGAAGAGACCGCGGGAATTTGAG
>NZ_JBDGQQ010000195.1:0-14599 GCF_042218895.1 Salinibacter sp.
CAAGGTGAAGTTCCCCCATGCCGGCGATGATCGTCTGGCCGGTCTCTTCGTCGGTAGTGACGTTAAAGGTCGGATCCTCTTCGGCCAGCTTCATGAGGCCGTTGGTCAGCTTGTCGCGATCGGCCTGGGTCTTTGGTTCGACCGCGATGCGGATGACCGGCTCCGGAAAGTCCATCGACTCCAGCACGACGGGATGCTCCGCGTCGCAAATTGTGTCGCCGGTCTTCAATTCTTTCGGCCCAACCACGGCGGCAATGTCCCCAGCCCGGACCATGTCGATATCTTCCCGGCTGTTCGCGTGCATGAACATCAGCCGCCCGATGCGCTCCGTCTCGTCCCGAGTGGGGCTGTACACACGGGACCCTGATTCGAGCGTGCCGCTGTACACGCGAATGAAGGTGAGCTTGCCGACGTACGGGTCGGTCGTGATCTTGAAAGCAACGGCACTGAAGGGTTCGTCTTCCTTCGACCGTCGGACGATCTCCTCGTCCTCGTCCTGCGGATCGTGTCCCGAAACCGGCGGGACATCATCCGGACTCGGCAGATACTTCGTAACGCCGTCGAGGACCCGCTGCACACCCTTGTTCTTGAGGGCGGAACCGCAGAGCATCGGGGTGAGGTCGCGGTTGAGCGTGGCTTTTCGAATCACGGCCTCCAGCTCCTGCGGCGCGATTTCCTCTCCCTCCAGGTACTTCACTAACAACTCGTCGTCGTACTCGGCGACATTCTCCAGGAGGTTGATGCGCCATTGCTTGGCCTTCCCCTTCAGATCCTCTGGGATATCGATCTCGTCCCACTTCATCCCCTTCGACTCCTCGTCGTAGATGATGGCCTTGTCCCGGATGAGGTCGATAACCCCCCGGAACATATCGCCGGAACCAATGGGGTATTGAATGGGAACCGGGTTGGCGTTGAGCCGGTCCTCCATCATTTCGAGCACATTCTCGAAGTTGGCCCCGGTCCGGTCCATCTTGTTCACGAAGCCGATTCGCGGGACATTATACTTGTCCGCCTGTCGCCAGACCGTCTCCGACTGAGGCTCGACGCCGCCGACGGCACAGAAGAGAGCGATGGCCCCGTCCAATACCCGAAGGGAACGTTCCACCTCGACCGTGAAGTCGACGTGGCCGGGCGTATCGATGATGTTGATGCGGTGGTCGTCCCAGTAGCAGGTGGTCGCCGCGGAGGTAATGGTGATGCCCCGCTCTTTTTCCTGCTCCATGAAGTCCATGGTCGCGGCCCCCTCGTGGACCTCCCCCATGCGGTGCAAACGCCCCGTGTAGAAGAGAATACGCTCCGTGAGCGTAGTCTTCCCGGCATCGATGTGGGCCATGATGCCGATGTTTCGGGTCCGTTCAAGCGGAAAGCTTTCGTTTTTCTTCGTAGCCATATATACCTCTTAATTTGCGTGCTCGGACGCTCCGTCGTGCCCTCGGGCTCGCCAGACGCCCCTGGCGAGCCCAGAATGTTAAAATTGGAAGTGAGCGAACGCCTTGTTCGACTCGGCCATCCGGTGGGTGTCATCCTTCTTCTTCACGGCCCCACCCTCTCCGCGAGATGCGCTGATGAGTTCGCTCGCAAGGCGATTCACCATGCTATTTTCCTTCCGGGCCCGGGCGTACTGGATGATCCATCGGAAAGCAAGTGTGATCCGCCGCTCTGGACGAACCTCCGTCGGGACCTGATAGGTCGCCCCTCCTACCCGGCGACTTCGCACCTCCACAAGAGGAGCAGCATTGTTCACTGCTTTCTTGAACACTTCTAACCCCTCTTCGCCAGTCCGTTCTTCGATTACCTCAAACGTGTCGTAGACGATCTGTTGCGCCAGACTCTTCTTCCCGTCCCGCATCACTGCGTTCACGAAACGCGACACCATGTCGTCGCGGTAGATCGGATCCGGCTGAGTGGTGCGCTTTTCAGCTCCCTGATCTCGTGCCATGACCTGTGCTGAGTGTCGTCAAGAATAACATTAGCAAGAGTAGTCCGCCGGGCGCAGCCCTCCGCCGGCAGGACCCGTCAAAGGCTAGTCCCGGGGCTTCTTCGTCCCATACTTCGAACGTCCCTGGCGTCGGTCCTCTACCCCCGCTGTGTCGAGGGCTCCGCGAACGATGTGGTATTTTACGCCCGGAAGATCCTTCACGCGCCCTCCTCGCACGAGCACAATGGAGTGCTCCTGCAGGTTGTGACCCTCCCCCGGAATGTAGGCAGTGACCTCATTCCCGTTCGTCAGTCGAACGCGCGCAACCTTCCGGAGGGCTGAGTTCGGCTTCTTGGGCGTGGTCGTGTACACTCGCGTGCACACACCGCGGCGCTGGGGAGATCCCTCAAGCGCAGGGGCGTCGCTCTTTTCCTCTTCTGCCTCCCGCCCCTTCCGAATCAATTGCTGTGTCGTTGGCACGTCGAGTATGCGTCAGTGAACAGATCAGTCTGCGGGTAGCGTGCGCCTGTCTCCTTTCGTCGCACGCACAATCGTTAAGTATGGCTCACCCTCCGATCAGGATTCTGAGTGCGGGGAGAAGAAGGGGTGAAAAGGAGAGTACCCGGCTCAGAACGCGGAGAAAAGGGATTCTGGACGGCCCGATTTGATATATCGGTATGTAACGAATGAGCGGTGGTTTTCTCCCCAAGAGAGCAAAGCAAAGGGCGAGCCGCGCTCGCCCTGATCAGCAGCACCGTCCGCTGAACTACGCTTCGTCCTTGCGAGAATGATCTACGGTGCGGGCTTCCCCGTGGTTTCTGACGATGGGTTGCTTGCGTCGGATTCAGAGGAACTTCCATCTTCCTTCCCCGACGGCTTGACTCCGGTGGGCGTGTTCGTCCGTCCGTCCAAGGCAACTGCCACGTCGGCGGATCCAGACTTTCCACCGGGACGCTCCCCAAGGATGTCCCTGAGGGCTCCCGGCCCGAGCGTCTCCTTCTCTAGGAGCGCGTCTGCCATTTCGTCCAGTTGGGCCCGTTTCTTCCGCAGTATTTCCTTGGCTCGTGACTGGACCGCTTCCACGATGCCCTGCACCTCCTCGTCGATGGCCTCGGCCATGGCGTCAGAGTACGGCTTGTCGAACAGCGGGGTGTCCTCGTCACGATTGGACAGGTCATAGCTGAGAGGTCCGACCCGTTCGCTCATGCCGTAGTCCACCACCATGGCGTAGGCCGTTTCCGTGACCTGCTCGAGGTCGTTCTGGGCGCCAGTGGTCACGCGTTCAAGGGCGATCTTCTCGGCCACGCGTCCGCCGAGCGCCGCGGTCATTCGGTCCCTCAGGGCGTCCTCCGAGTAGAGATCTCGTTCTTCGGGCAGGTGCTGGGCGTACCCGAGTGCCGACAGGCCTCGGGGCACGATTGACACCTTCACGATCGGATCGGTGTGCTCGAGCTCCCACCCGACAATGGCGTGCCCCGACTCGTGGTAGGCAATAACTCTGCGCTCCTCCGGGGAGATGAGCTTGTTCTTCTTTTCTAGCCCCGCGATGACGCGGTCGATGGCCTGCTCGAAGTCTTCGGTCTGGACAGTCTTCTTGTCCTTCCGAGCCGCAAGCAGGGCGGCCTCGTTGCACACGTTGGCGATTTCGGCCCCAGCGAAGCCGGGAGTCTGCCGGGCCAGCCGCTCCAGGTTCACTGCATCATCCAGGCGAAGTCCCCCCGCATGGACACGGAATATCTTCTCCCGGTCGATGCGGTCGGGCTTGTCGATGACGATTTGACGGTCAAACCGACCGGGCCGGAGCAACGCCGAGTCGAGCACGTCCGGACGATTGGTGGCTGCCATGATCACGACCCCCTCCTCAGAGTCGAACCCATCCATCTCGACGAGCAACTGGTTGAGGGTATTCTCCCGCTCGTCGCTTCCGCTTCCCGGCCCCCCTCCCCGAGTGCGCCCGATGGCGTCCACCTCGTCGATGAAAATGATGCAGGGCGCCTTCTCCTTCGCACTCTCGAAGAGATCACGGACCCGGCTGGCCCCAATCCCCACGAACATCTCCACGAAGTCGGTCCCGGAAATCGAAAAGAACGGCACGCCTGCCTCCCCAGCGACAGCCTTCGCCATCAGGGTTTTTCCCGTTCCGGGAGGGCCTACGAGCAAGATTCCCTTCGGCAGAGTTCCACCGAGTCGGGTAAATTTCTCGGGCCGTCGCAAGAACTCAACAACCTCGGCGACCTCTTCTTTTGCCTCCTCCAGCCCCGCCACGTCGTCGAAGGTCAAGTCCCCCGCGTCCGAGTCGTTGAGAAGGGTGGCAGTACTGTCGCCGACCTCGGGCGCCTGCGATCCGGTCCGTGTGCGACGCACGAGGAAGACCCCGATCCCGACAATGAGCGCGAGAGGGAGGCCCCACAGAAGGAGCGTTCCGATCCAGTGTTGGTTCTCGACAGCCGTGAACGTGACCGTCGAGGCCGCAGACTCGGCTGCGGTCGTGTTGTATCGGCGAAGGAAGGCGGTCAGCGCGTGGTCGTCCGGCTTGATCGTGCGGAAGGCCCGAGGGGCGTTCCCGTCTCCGAACCCGAGCAGGCTGCCGCCGTCCCGCGGCGTCCCGGGCACCTGTCCGCTCTGAACGGCCTCGGGCGTGTACGTGCCCTTGACCTGCGTGCCATTGATGATCTGGACGCGCTCAACGTGACCGGACTCGACGTGGTCGAGGAACGTGCTGTACTTGACAGTAGGGACATCCGCTGCCCCCCACCTGAGAACGAGGTGCACGACGACCGCAAGAGCGATCGCCAGGTAGATCCAGAGCGCGAACTGGGAGCGGAACAGAGACGACCGGGCCCCCGAGTCGCGGTGTTCTTGCTGCGGGTCGGGACTTGCTCCGGACGAGGTCGGCGTGTACTGCGGCATGAGAGCAGTGCTACCTGGCGTCCTCCGTGCCGAGAGGTTTCAAGATCCGCGTGGAAGACGCGACACGAAGGCGTACAATCCCTGCAGGGGTCATGAAGAGGACAGGTCCCAACCGGCCCCCCCACCGATGGTTCCTGGACTCGACACGGTAGCCGTCCGCGTCTATTTTTGTGCCTTCCGGTGAGCCGGAGGGATCCACGCTTTCGATTTTTCCCGAAGTGGCTCCGGGAGCGCGGTCTTGGCCTGCGCGGCCTGTTGTTCGGATGTGAAGTGGCCGACGGTCAGGTGGTGTTGGGGCTGCGTGCCGGTAGAGTCCGTGACCACCCGCGCAGACCAGCGGTCCGAGAGGCGCTGCTCGACTCGGCGGCGCAGCCTGTCTGCCCGGGCCGCCTCCTCAAACGTTCGCAGGAGCAGGGTCCACCCTCCACGGGCGGAGTCGGCGCGAACCTGCGAGCGGGGTTCAGTCCGCGGAGAGACGGTCGAGTTTCGCGTCCGGGGCTGCCCTCGTTCTGCTCCCGCACGGGCTGTGTCGGCGGAGGCCCGCCGCGGATCCGCAGTGGAGTCCGCCGGGGTCCTCCTTGGGGCCGAGGGCGCTCTGTCCGTAGGGGCGGTCCTGGATGTCGTGGAGGAATCAGGGGCCGCGCCCGCACCAGACGAGGTCTGCGCGGCCGCAGGGCGGGTAGTGGTCGAATCGGTGGTCTGCTGCTTCAGCTGTTTGAGGAGCGACCGGGCCTGCTTCGCGTAGGGGGTCCCCGAGTACTGCTGAGACACGTGCGTGAAGAGAGCCTTCAGCGGATCGATCGGGGACGACGGTCCTGACGCTGCCTGGGCCGAGTCGGGGGTCGTTTCCGGAGCAGTCGCCGCACGTCCCCCTCCTCGCTCCTTCCCTCTGGTGGCACTCGTGTCTGCGCCGGCGGCCTTCACGGTATCCGCAGGCGGAGGCGTAGTGCTATCCGACGCGCTGCTGTCCTTCGGCGCACGCGGCCGCTGGGGCAACCGGCCAGGGGACGAGGCACCGGTAGAGTCGTTGGCTCGGCGCGTCGAGTCCTGGGAACGTGTGTCTCTGCGGGGAGGGCGCTCCCCGGAACGAATCGAAGAGTCGGCCGGCCGTTTGCGCGGAGCAGTGTCGGTCGTGTCTGCTCCCTGCACGGCCTGCGGAGGGGTCGTCGTATCCGCGGTCGTGTCTACCACGGTGCTGTCCGGGGAGGAGACGGGTTCCCGCTTCGAGGCCGTTGTGTCGGGGCGTTCCCCCGGAGCGGATCCGGCCCCGGAATCCGGCGGGGCCAGGCGATCGAGTGACCGTTCCAGGCGGGGTCGCAGATCCTGGGCGGAGTCGCGCTGCAGGGTTCGATGGTAAATCACCCCAGCTGCCAGGAGTGATCGGGGCGCCGCGGTGGTCTGGGGATACCCCTCCGCCACCGTTAGAAGGGAGTCGAACGCAGCGGCCCACCGTCCTGCCTGCCACATTTCATAAGCCCGGGCGTACGCCGAGTCGGCGCGGCTCGTAGCGAGGTCGCCAGCCGAACTCGTACGGTCGAGCCCGAGTTGCTTCCGGGAGCGCTTGGCGAAGGCAGTGCCCGGGTACTCCTCAATCACCCGGCGGTACACGTCCTGGGCCGCGGTGGTGTCTCCTTGTGCCTCGTAGGACTGAGCGAGTGCATAGAGCGCCTTCCGGGCCACAGGGTGGTCTTCATTCTCCTTCAGGACCCGCTTGTACCACGTTTCCGCAGAGTCGGGCCGCCCGGCGGCCCGAAAAAGCGCGTTGCCCAGCTCGTATTGAGCCACCGCACGTCTATCCTCCATTTCGGCCTGACTCGCCGAGTCGCGGGGCACTGCCGAGAGGTCGACGAGGGACTTCGACGGGCCTTGCTGGCCCGACTCTCTAAACTCGTCCTCCTGTTCCTGTCCAGCGGAGGCTGTCGTGCCGCCCTGTATTGCAACCTTCCGTCGCCAGTTGTCCACCAGGGGCCGATCGCCCCATTTCTGGCGGAATTGCCGACGCCCGCGCTGTACCAGCGTTGGATCTCGGTGGAACAGGAAGCCCGCATCAGATCCACGTGTGTCGATGGCAGCGTTCTGAGGCTGCGACGAGTCTTGATTTCGCCCAGCCGTTCCCCTGGTCCGGAACTGCTGATCGCGGCGTTTCTGCGCCTGTGCCTCCTGCTTCTTCTGTCGTCGCTTACGCAACTTCTCCACGAATGCCTGAAACTTGGCCGGATCCATCCGACCGAGGCGTAGCAACGAATCCATGCGCGCCACTGCCTGTGCCCGGTCTGCGAGGCCCTGAAAGCGTTCTGCCAGACTGGCAGCGTCGGAGGGAGCACGAGGAAGGGCTTGGGGCCGCTGTTGGTTCTCCGACCGTCCCCGACCGCCTCGGGACGAGAGCTTCGTCGAAGCCGTGTCGAAGTGGGCCGCGGCCTTCGTGAAGTCTTCGTAGGCGTCCCGGTAGAGGGTACCAAGTTCATAGTGGAGCTCCCCCTGCGTTGCGCCGCTCGGGGTCTCTTCTCCCCGAAGCGTGTTCTCGAGAACCCGCCGTGCCTTCCTGGGCTGCCCTTGCGCCGCGTACAGGCGAGCCCGCACGATGGCCATCTGCCCCCGCATCTCTTTCGTGTCGTCCCCTCGCTTCAGGTCCTCCAGCCGTCGTAGGGCCTCCGCCGCGTTGCCGTGAAGGCCTTGCAGCTCGATGGCGTTCAGTCGGGCCGCGAACTCCAGAGGGTACTTCGGGTCGTAATTCGGAACTTGGCGATAGGCCGCCAGGGCACCGTCGAAATCGTCAAGCGTCTCACGGACCTGGCCGAGGAGAAACGCAGCCCGGGCGGCCGTATCGTCCGGCAGAGCCCCCTCCAGTCCCCGTTCGAGAGCGTTTTCGGCATCCTCCCATCGGTTCTGACGAACGAGGAGCTCACCCCGAACCAAATACATCCGATCCGTCCACGTGCCGTAGTCCGCCTCACTGTTGAGGCCCGCCGCCAGTGCCTCCGCGGCGTCCGCGTACCGCTCCGCCGCGACGAGGGTCTGCGCGAGCCGGAACCGGGCCTCCCCCTCCCGCTCACTTTCGAGCGCGATCACCTCCCGAAATTTCTGGACGGCCCCCACGTAGTTTTTTTGGTAATAGTAGGACCGCCCAATAAGGAGCAGCGCGTTGTCGGCCCACCTCGAATTCGGATGCTCTCGCAGTAGGTCTGCGCACTTCTGGATGGTCTTCTCAAACGATTTTCCCCCGGGACTGGACGGCGGATCGGGATATATTGAGATGTACTGGTCTCGGTCAACGCTCGGCGTCGACTTCTCGACCGACTGAAGTCCCTTCTCGAACGCCTTGGTGGCGTTGTAAAACGTGTTGAAGTAGGCCGTGAAGTCGTCGTACTGGCGACCGATGAACGAGCCGCGCCCGCATCCCCACAGCGCACTGCCCACGACTACCAGGAGAAGGAAGACCCAGGGCAGGCGCACTGAACGATGATCCCGGTGAGAAGGCAGCCACTCCATAACACTGCGCCGTGCAGACAAGGGCCTTCGTCGGATTGTGCAATGATAACCAGGCGGTGAGGATCCTCTACGCTTTCTGTCCTTGCGGCTCGTGCCCGCTGATCTCTATTTCACAGTGCTTACGTGGATTGTGTTGGTCCGTCCCCGTGCCGGAAGGGGCATACCGACTGTGATGACCACTCGGCCGCCGGCCTCCACGAGGTCGTGCTCATGGAGCACCCCGTGGACGCGGGCAATGCCCTGATCGGTGTCTTGCTGGAAGGGAATGTAAAACGCCTCGGTCCCCCACAGAACGCCGAGCCGAGCGACGACCTGCTGGTTGTCCGTGAACGCATAAATGGGCCTTCCGGGACGATGGCGAGCAATGGATCGGGCGGTCGTCCCGGTGTTTGTCAAACAGCAGATGGCCTCCGCCTCGATCTGTTCAGCGAGGCGGCACGCCGTGTAGCTCACCCCGGCCGTCACGTTCTCACTCCGCTCGCGTCGATCAGGCACGATGGTCAGGGACGTCCGCTGTTCGCGCCAGAACGTTTCGGCCTGCCCGATGATCTGATCCATGGCCTCGACGACCCGCACGGGGTGGTCGCCGACGGCCGTCTCGGCCGAGAGCATCACCGCGTCGCTCCCGTCGAGCACGGCGTTTGCCACGTCACTCGCCTCGGCCCGTGTGGGCCGCGGATTTTCGACCATGCTCTCCAGCATCTGCGTGGCCGTGATGACCGGCTTGGCGGCCGTCATGCTGCGGCGGATGAGGCGTTTTTGCGTCTCGGGCACCTCCTCCATCGGCATCTCAATGCCGAGGTCGCCGCGGGCCACCATGATTCCGTCCACGTCCTCCAGAATGGCCTCGATGTTGCGGACGGCCTGCGGCTTCTCGATTTTCGCGATGACGTCGGTGTTTTTCCCGGCCTGTTCAATTCGGTGGTTCAGCGCCCCAATGTCGGACCGTTCCTGCACGAACGAGAGCGCGACCATGTCGACGTCCAGCTCGAGCCCGAACGCCAGGTCCTCCCGGTCCTTTGCCGTCATGGGCGGAGTCGGCGTCTCAAGGGTAGGCAGATTCACGCCTTTCCGCGACCGAAGAGGCCCCCCCTCCACCACAGTCGTCTCCAGTTCGCCGTTATGCCGGCCCGTGACCCGCAGTTCGAGCAGTCCGTCGTCGATAAGAATTCGCTCCCCCTCCTGCGCGTCCCGCGTCAGTGCCTCGTAGTCGATGAAGATCCGGTCCTGCGTGCTCTGCTCCATGGGGGTAGTGGTCACCCTCACCGTATCCCCTTCCTGGAGCATGACGCACCCTCCCTCGACCTCTCCCACTCGGATCTTGGGGCCTTGCAGGTCCTGAAGGATGGTCACAACCTTTCCTTCAGCCTCTGCGGCCTCCCGCACCCGCCGCACGCGCTCCGCGTGCTCCTCGTGGGTACCGTGCGAAAAATTCATGCGGGCGACGTCCATGCCGGCCTGTACGAGACGCCGGATCGTCTCCAGGGATGAGCTTGCCGGCCCGAGTGTGCAAACGATCTTCGTTCGTCGATCCATGTCTGAAAGAGAGCAGTTGACGTGAACGGCGCTGAGCAAAAGCGTGCGATTGAAAAGCAGCCGTTGGGGGGCCGGATCGCCGCGCCAAAGGCCCAGAATGCCGGTCTAGAATGCCGGGTCCAGACCTTCGAATCTAGGGATTCCGTCCATCCGGGGGCGTTGGGGGGAAGGAGGAGGACCCGGAGGAAGCGGTCGTATCCTCGGGCGGGTCCCACCGAGCCCCTCCCGGAAGCTCTTCGGAGCGCGCTGCGGCGCGGGTCGGCGCCTCTAGGGCGCTCGACACCATGATGAGCTCCCCGACGTTTTCGAGCGTCAACAGCCCGACGAGGTGGCCATTCTGCACCACAGGGGCAGTCGAGCAGTCCGCTGTATTCATCCGCTGGAATACCTCGTCGAGGGGAGCGCCCGGGTCGACGGTAAAGAAGTCCTGGTCGGCCACTTCGGTCACCGGCGTATCGCGGTCGTGCTCGGACAGCGCCTCAATGAGCTGTTTGCGGCGAAGAAGCCCCACGATCGTGCCGTTGTCCACGACAGGAAAGTCGTGGTCCGTGCCGGCCAGCAGTTCGTTTACGGCATCGTCCAGGGTGTCCTCCACCCTGAGCGTCGTGAATCGCGTAACCATGGCCTGTCGCACCGGCGTGCCCTCCGTGAAGGCCCGATACATGGCCTGTTTTGACTCCTGCTGGGCCCCCACGTAGACGAACAGCGCGATGAACAGGAGGACCGGATTGAACCACATGATCCCGATCAGGCCGAACAGGAAGGCCATGGCCTGCCCCACGTTGGCCGCTGTTTGGGTGGCGCGGGCGTAGTCCTGGCGGAGGGCCAGGAGGGCCCGCAGGACGCGGCCTCCGTCCATGGGAAAGGCGGGGAGCAGGTTGAACCCCGCCAGCGCGACGTTAATCCACATGAGGGACGGAAGCACGTGGCTGCCCGGCGACTGGAGGGCCCCGGGCGTGAACGTGCCGCCTGCCCCAAAGAGGCCGAGAGCAATGACTGCCGCGATGCCCACGTTGACGGCCGGGCCCCCGATGGCGATCCAAAACTCTTTCATCGGCTCGGATGGAATGCGCTCCATCCGCGCAAGCCCCCCGATCGGATACAGTGTGATGCTCCGGGTGGGCACCCCGAAGTGCCGAGCGGTAAGCGCGTGCCCGAGCTCATGCAGAATTACGCAGACGAACACGGCCAGGATGAGCCCAAGCCCCACCGCGGCCGCCCCGAGGCTCTCGCCCTGAAAATAGTAGTACGCGAAAATGGCGGCGACGAGCAGCAGGAAGGTCCAGTGCAGGAAGATGCCAATTCCGGCGACGGATCCGATCTTCAAGGACCGTTTCATCGGCCTGAGGTGTTGGTCTACAGGTGGCAGGAAGGTGTGAAGGCGGCGCGTGCCCGCGCAGTTCCACCTCACTTGTCGTTGCGCCCGAAACCCCTGACCTTTTCGGGCATCTCGGGGATGCCGGCCCGGAGAAGCATCGGCGTTCGCCCCCGCGGCCCGAGCACAGCGGAACGGGCCCCGCAGAGACACGACTCAGAGTTGGGAGTACAAGCCCGGATAGCGCGACCGACCCTGGACCTCGACGGGCGTCACGGGCGCGTCATTTCCTCCTCAGGGCCGCCCCTCAACGCGGTCGAGTTTCGGCCAGAGGTTTTCCTTCCAGTAGGGGGTGCGGAGCTGTTCGACGAGCGTCATGCGGTAGCGCTCATTCTGCGCCCGCATCTTGAGGAGGAGGCGCTCTGAACCGGTTCCGCGCCAGTAAATCTCGGTCTGAGCACTTTCCTCTCCGATGGGCGACGGGACCGCAGTGTCGTAGGTTACCGTGACGCGCTCGGCCGGGTATGATCCTGCCTCGGTCTCCACTCTCTCAACGCCCCCCCGCACCGCCCGGGCGGACACGTGCTTGCCCTCCTCCGCAACCGCGACGTTGAAAGAGACCGTATCGGTTTCGCTAAAATCGAGGCTCCGAACCAGCATGGGAAGCTGAGCGGGCGGATACGAGTGGGCCTTCACGGCAAACGAAGTGCGGCGGTTGCCATAGTCGTCACTCCGCATCCGCACCTCAATGGGCCCGTCTGGCGTGAAGGCGAGCTCACGGTACTGGTTCGAGCACCAGTCGAAGCTGGTGAACGACTGCTTGAACGGCCGCAGGTTCTCCTGGCGCGCATTGACGACCCAGTTCCGCTTGTACTGATAGGATCCGCTCTCGAGCTCATAGAACAGGGCGTATTTGAAGGCTGAGGTTCCGGAAGACCCGTCGGTCACCTTCGTCATCTGGGATGGGCTGAACCGGTGCTTCACGAGGTACGTCCCCACGAGGAATCGCTGCTCGTTGGGCCGCCCGTACTGGTCCTGCGTGCGGCGGACCTGGTAAAAGGCCACCTCCGCCCGGCCATCGTTCCACAGATCAGCCGTCAGGTAGGCGGAATCCGTGATCGCGGCCGGCTTGGGCTTCGGGGCCGCGGAGGGCCGTGTGCATCCGGTCAAAAGAAGTCCAGCGGTGAGAAACAGGCCAAATGCCCAAACGAGAGCACGCGACATGCAGGAACGAGACAGGTCCGCAGAGAGCGCCGGAGAGGAAGAAGAGGGTGCGTCGGGAACGTGCCGGGGGGCGTTACGCCCTTCGCTGGAGTAGCCACCAGCCTAGCACGAGAAGAAGACCTACGACCACGGAGGCCGTGACGAGGGGCCGTCGCCGGATGGCCGCGCGCAGGGGTCGGGTGAGCTGGAGCTCCACGCCGTCCAAGTTCAGCAGTCGGGCAAACGATCCGGGGCGCGCCCCCGCCCCAACCTGGGCGATGGGGTCCCCGCTCAGGCGCACTTCTGCCGTAAGCCCCGCGATCCGGAGGGCTTCGTGGAGCCGGGTGGTCGTCCGGGTCCGATTGCCCGCAAAGGGACCGGACGTGAGAAGGCGGCGCCCAGCGCGTATGCTCGGCAGGTCCACGACGATGTGATCACCATTCCCCCGAATGTCAATCTCTTCTCCGTCAACGGCGAGCTGTAAGTCGGCGAGAACCTCAAGGGGAAGTGCCATGTGTCGTCCTGTTCGTGAGGGAAGCGTTCGTCGGTCCCAATCCGGAAGGAGCCGACCGGGGCGGCATCGGCAAAGGGGCGCCTCTCTTCCCGAAAGACGCCCCCTGCCGTACTGCCTGGCCTTCGGAAATCGCCCCCGGCAAGACGTTCAGTTTACGAGCCGTTGTCCTTCGTCCGGATTTTCAGGACGCCATCCATCTTCCAGTGCGCGTACTCCGGATCCTCACCGGCCTTGCTGGGCACGAAGAGGTCGAAGTCCTCAAAGTCGTAGGTAATCTCGGCACCACGACCCGTAAGCTTGTCGTACAGGCCAATGGCGAGCTCTGGCCAGGTTGTGGTTTCTTCAACTTCAGCCATGATGGAAAGGAGATCTGTTGTGAGAGAGCAATGGAAATAGAAAGATAAAGAGACGGGCACCAGCCCTTAAACGGCCTATTACGAAATTCGGACGAGAAACCTGGTTCCCGGTCGGCGAAACGTTCTCGTAATGGCAGCCCGGAGTGAGAGCCGACTCTTCGTGCTCAGCAACTCCTGTCCGGGTGTGACCGTTGGGGCAATACTACCCTGCTTTCCAAATTACGTTGACTGTGCATGTCCTCCTCCCCGACCGTTCTTGTGACCGGAGCGACCGGCTACGTTGGGGGCCGCCTCGTGCCCGCCCTGCTCGAAGAAGGGTACAGGGTCCGGTGCTTTGTGCGCGACGCTGATCGGGTTCGGCCCAAGCCCTGGAGCGACGCGGTGGAGGTGGCCGTGGGGGACGCTCTGGAGGCCGGTACCGTGCCGCCCGCCATGGACGGCGTCGACGCGGTCTACTACCTCATCCACTCGCTCGGAGCCGGGGAGGACGCATTTGAGGAACGAGACCGGCGGGCCGCCACCAACGTGCGCCGGGCCGCCGAGGACGCAGGCGTCCAGCGGATCGTCTACCTGGGGGGCATGCGGCCCAAGGGAGAGCGCCAGTCCAAGCACCTGCAGAGCCGGATCGAGACCGGCAAGGTTCTCCGCGACGGACCCGTCCCCGTCACGGAATTTCGGGCCGCACAGATTGTGGGGTCGGGAAGCCTCTCGTTTGAGCTGGTTCGGTACCTCACCGAGCGCGTCCCCATTCTGATCTGCCCACAGTGGGTCCACACGCCGACTCAGCCCATTGCCATCCGCGACGTGCTTCAGTATCTCGTGGCGGCCCTCGACCGGCCGGCCAGTGCCGGAGAAATTGTCGAAATCGGCGGATCCGACGTGTTCACCTACGCCGAGATGTTTGAAATTTATGCGGCCGTGCGGGGCCTGAACCGATGGGTGGTGAACGTGCCTGTCCTCACGCCGCGTCTTTCCTCTCACTGGATTGGGCTCGTGACCCCGATTTCCAACACCATCGCCCGTCCCCTCATCGAAGGCCTCGACAATGAGGTCGTCGTGGATGATCCCACGAAGGCGCACACCCTCTTTCCTGACGTTGAGCCCATTTCGTTCGAGGCGGCCGTGCGGCTCGCCCTGCGCCGGCCCGAGTCCGATACCCTCCCTACCGTCTGGGACCGCCCCGTCTCCTCGGTGCCCACCGATTCCCCGTCGGCGCAGGTGGAGCTCAGCGAAGGGCTCTACCGCGAGGAGCGGACCATTGCCGTGGAGGCCGCTCCCTCACTGGCCTTCGACACCATCGAGCGTCTTGGGGGCGAGACCGGATGGCTCTATGGCGATGCGCTCTGGCGCCTGCGGGG
>NZ_JBDGQQ010000195.1:14699-18975 GCF_042218895.1 Salinibacter sp.
GGAACGGTCTACTGGACCCTCGTGCGGTGGGCACACGGCGTTCTCTTTGCCGGCCAGCTCCGCGCACTCGCCGACTGGGTCGAACAGCGGGCGGCCGAGCAGGACGATTTGTCGTCGCCCGAGCCCGCTCCCGCGGATCCGAAAGGGGCCTGAGGGCAGGACGGAAGGATCGGGGTGGGAGCTGCGACGGGCAGGGGCCCCGGTCCGATGGGAGTCCTTGAGTCGCGAGGCGTGGTTGGTCGGCCCCCTCTCTACCAGCACTTCTTAGTTCAGGCCCCAGATGGCTGCGTTCAGGGCTAGGGCGTAGGTTACCCACGCGAGGTACGGCACCAACAGCCAGCCGGCGGCCGCCCGGATCCGGAAAAACCGGTCGATCGTCCAGGCCAGCGTCCCCCATAGCAGGAGAATGACGACGAGGCCGAGGGCCGGGGACCGTGCCCCGAAGAAGGCAAACGACCACCCTCCGTTGAGGAGAAGCTGCACCCCGAACGCCACCAGTGCCGATCGGACCCGGGCGCGACCGGTGTCACAGCGCCAGATCAGGAAAGCGGCAATGCCCATCAGGGCGTACATGACGGTCCAGACGGGGGCAAACACCCAGTTTGGCGGCGTGAAGCTCGGTTTGGTCAGCGTCGGGTACCAGGTGGTCACCGACGTCTGCGTGGCCCACCCGGCGAGGATGCCTACAGCTTCGCAGAGCAGCACAGCTCCGAGGGCCTTTCCCATGAGCACAAATGTGCCGCGCCAGTCATTAAACATCGGTAGGGCATCGAATTGAGAGGCGATTGCAAGCTCAAGATAGGCAAACGGCCGGACTTTTTCACCAGCCGAGACGAACCTGTCTCCGGCAAGTGAACGCGTCTTCGTCGGGATGCGTATGGGTTCCGGACTCACCGCAGTGAGAACCACTCGTCCCGGTCGGTTCTGTACACCAGGAGACGCCCGAGGAGGAGACGCCCGAGGGGGGACGCGGGTCCTTTTCCACGCCACCGTTGGGCCTTTATGAATAGGTCACCCCAGACGAAGCCCGGCTCTACGCTCTCCACCTTCGATGTCGTGGCCCTCACCGTCGGCGTCGTCATTGGGGCCAGCGTGTTCAAGACCCCGGCACTGGTGGCGGCAAACACGGGCGGAAGCGGCGCCATGCTCCTCGCCTGGGGCCTCGGTGGCGGGGTCTCCCTAGTCGGCGCGCTCTGCTACGTGGAATTGTCGACCGCCTACCCGCACACCGGTGGGGACTACTACTACTTCCAGCGCGCCTTCGGCGACTGGGTCGCGTTCCTGTTTGCGTGGGCCCGTCTGGTCGTCATCCAGACGGGCTCCATCGCCCTGCTGGCCTTCGTGTTCGGCGACTACGCGACCGAACTCTGGTCTCTCGGGTCGTACTCGTCCTCCATCTACGCCGCGCTCGCCGTGGTCGGGCTCACGGGCCTGAACGCGGCGGGGGTTCGGCAGGGGAAGCACGTGCAACGCGGGCTCACCGTTGCCACGATTCTTGGTCTGATCGTCCTCGTGATCGCGGGGCTGTTCTTCGTTCCCGGGTCGGCTTCGGCGGAGGCAACCTCCTCCTCAGCGGGCGGCGGGTCCGGCAGCTTCGGCATGGCGATGGTGTTCGTCCTCTTGACGTACGGGGGGTGGAACGAAGCAGCGTACCTCTCGGCCGAGGTGCGCGAGCTCCGGCGCAACATGATGCGGGGTCTCTTGATCAGTCTCGGCCTGATCACGACGCTCTACCTTCTCGTGAACTGGGCATACTTCGACGGCCTCGGGCTGGCGGGGATGAACGGATCCGAGGTCGTGGCCGCCGACCTGATGCGCGCAGCGTTCGGGGCCCCCGGGGCCCAACTGCTCAGTCTTCTCGTCGTCGCGGCGGCCCTGAGTTCGACGAACGCCACCATTTTCACGGGGGCCCGCACTTCCTTCGCCCTCGGCCGCGATTTTTCTCTGTTTCGGTTTCTGGGACGATGGGATGGGGAGGCTGAAACCCCCGCAAACGCGCTCCTCGTCCAGGGAGGAATTGCCCTCGCCCTCGTGGGCGTGGGGGCCGCCACGCGTCAGGGCTTCGAGTCGATGGTCGACTACACGGCGCCGGTGTTCTGGCTCTTCTTCGGCCTGGCGGGCGCGTCTCTCTTCATCCTTCGCTGGACGGAGCCCGACGTGTCTCGTCCCTTCCGCGTGCCCCTGTATCCATGGACCCCGCTCGTCTTCTGCGGAGCCTGCGTGTACATGCTCTGGTCCAGTCTGGCGTACACCGGCATTGGGGCTTTGCTGGGGGTCGGGGTGCTCGTCGCGGGCCTTCCCCTGCTCCTGCTGCGGCGGCACCGAGACCTTGAATCGAACTCCTAATCTCTCACTGAACCTCACCCCTCATGACCTCCCTCCGGAAATGCACACTGGCCCTTCTGATCCTCGGCCTGCTCGGGGCTGCGGCAGGAACAGTGCCGGGGCACGCGCAGGAGAGGGATACGACCCGCCCTCCGCCCATCGTACCCGGGCTGGAGGTCCCCCTTCAGCCCCAGCAGTCGGACGTCCCGTACGTGCCAACCTCGAAACCAGTCGTGAACCGGATGCTCGAACTGGCGAACGTCGACAGCACCGACGTGGTCTACGACCTCGGAAGCGGGGACGGGCGCATCGTGATTGAGGCCGCCCGGAAGTACGGGGCTCGTGGCGTCGGCATCGAAATCGATCCGGACCTCGTCCAGAAGGCCCGCAAGAAGGCTCGACGAGCAGGGGTGAGTGACCTCGTTGAGTTTCGACAGGGCGACCTTTTCGAGGCAGACATCAGCGAAGCGACCGTGGTGACCGTGTACCTGCTACCTTCCGTCAACAAAAAGCTCCGGCCAAAGCTTTTCCGGCAGCTCGATCCCGGCACGCCGGTGGTGTCCCACGATTTCGACATGGGCGAGTGGACCCCCAAAAAGACCGTCGAGATGGACGGCGATACGGTATACCTCTGGACCATTCCGAGAGAGGTTCCCGAGCAACTGGAAGAAGCCGGGCAGTAGGCCGTCTCTGCACACTCCCGTAACAATCACGCCTCGTCGTACACCTCGCCCGGGTCAAAGATCTTCTTCCCGTCCTCGACGAGGCGCTCCCCCTCGGCCCGGCGGTAGAAGCACGAGTGGAAGCCAGTGTGGCACGCCCCTCCCTCCTGCTGCACCTTGAAGAGGAGCGTGTCGCCGTCACAGTCGAGCCGCACCTCCTCGACGGTCTGCGTGTGCCCGCTCGCCTCCCCCTTTGCCCACCGCTCCTGGCGGGACCGACTCCAATACACCATGCGGCCGCGCTCAAGCGTCTCGCGGAGCGTGTCGGCGGTCATGTACGCCATCATGAGCACTTGGCCGGTCTCAGCGTCCTGGGCGATGGCGGGGACGAGGCCGTCGTCGTCGAAGGTGACGGCGTCGAGAAGGGCGCCGTGTGTTGAGGACGTCATATCCGATAATACCTTGGTGAAGGGCCAGTGCGCCGGTCGAACGTCTCCTTCTCTCCGAATCCGTCCGCCCGACGCCACGTTTACGAAGGGCATTCAACGCGTCGCAGCCTTCCTCCTTCCATGGGCCGCGTGTGGTCTGTACTGGTCCGGCTTCCCCGCCTCCTCTTAATTGGGCTCGTGCGGGCGTACCAGCTTCTCCTATCCCCGCACCTGGGCCGCACGTGCCGGTTTCAGCCCACCTGCTCCAACTACGCGATCCAGGCCATTCAGGAGTACGGGGTGTGGAAGGGCCTCGTGTTGAGCGCCTACCGTCTGCTCCGCTGCCATCCGTGGGGGGGCCACGGCTATGACCCGCCGCGGTGGTTTGGGGAGGACGAACCGACCGACCAGGTCCCTCGCGGGACTGACGCCTGATCATAGCCGTCTCGATTCCGGCCGGACCGACTGCTCGTCGACGGGAGGGACCCTCTGCCACTCGCCGTGCTCCCGAAGACACAGGAACGGACAGTGGATTGCTGTTCCAGGACTCTCCGACGGAGCCTCGGTCCCAACGTGAAGGGGCGAGCCTCCTCTCCCACTCCGGGAGGAATCCTCATTCCAAGGATGCCCGCCACGCCTGATGCCGGAGGCGGACATCGCTGTGCGGATCGGGATGTCTCCGGTCGAGCCCGGAGGTGCCAGTCCTGCCGAAGCACTCAGCCTCGCCCAGCAGGAGGATGGAGGTGCACGAAACGTTTGGATTCTGCGGCGCCGATCCTGATCCGTGCGGGCAAGGCCCGTTGTGCAGATTCACTTTCGCCCAAAAGTCAAAGGTTTTTCTAATTTGAAATTTGGACTTTC
>NZ_JBDGQQ010000002.1:0-6681 GCF_042218895.1 Salinibacter sp.
CTTCTACGTCCTGTTCGGTGCGGGCGCCGAGAACGAGCTGGGCGCCGTCGTCGGCGAGGCGATGGGCAACGACCGTTCCGATGCCACCGGTTGCGCCGAGCAGGACGTACACGGGGGTGTCATGATTAGAAGCCATAAGAAGGAATTGGGATGTAGGATGGAAAAGTGACCACGCTTTTCAAACACCCATCCGTTCTCAGGTTCGAACGTCCCGACACATATTCGCGGATCGTTACGGCCCTGAACCCCTTCCGCAAACGGCCCGATTTCGCTACGGTGGGCCGTTCTCAGCGGGCGGCGGGAGCACGCGGTCGACGACGTGTACGAGACCGTTCGCCGCGGCCACGTCCCCGTCCACGACCGAGATTCCTTCGACTGAGACACCCGCTTGCGTCGAGCGCAGCGAGATCGTGTCGCCGCTCATGGCCTGAACGGCCAGCGCTTCGGAGCGCTCCTCTATTGTGAGGCGGCGCTCAACGACATGATGAGCGAGAATTGTCCGCAGGCGGTCAAGGCGCTCCGTCATCAGCGCCTCCATCGTGCCGGGGGGCAGGGCCTTAAACGCCTCGTTCGGCGGTGCAAAGAGCGTGTAGGGTCCCTCACTGGCGAGAACCGAGTCGAGCCCCGTTGAATCCAGAGCGGCGCGCAGCGTCGAGAAGCGATCGTCGGTGTCCAGCACGCGGGGGATGGTCATGCTGTCCGGAATGGTCGAGCGGCTCGGAGCAGCAGACGTCCCCGAGGAGTCGGGCGCGTCGGAGCTGCAGGCCCCCAGCCCCACGGCCAGAACAAGGATGACAGCGCCCAGCGCAGAGCCGCGGGGATTGGATCGAAGGAGATTCCAAACGGCCATACCCGTACTGGTTTTATCTGGCACAAGAAGGCCCCCAATCGATCGCCGCCGGCCGAGCGCCACGGCTCTCGGGGCCGACCTCGAACCTGAACGCCGACAGTCAGCGGCACAACCGCCGCGTGCTCCGGTCGATTTGATCTTCCGATTGACATTTTTCCTCGATCACGTGGCGAACCCCTCCGGCTCTTCCAGTCCGTGGTTCACGGCTCGGCGGCCGTCGCTTCGCCCTCCGCCGGAGACGCTTCTTTCGGGGATGAGCCCCCGAGGCCGGTATCAGGACGTAGAGCCCGCCGAGGTCGTGTGGTGGGGCTCAGGGCGCTTCCGATCGTGGTCCTTCGAGTGGAGGAGGGATACGAAGTGACCCGTGGCCGGCCCGGCATAGCGAAAAAGCCTGATCCGTTTCTGGACCAGGCCTTGGCTCCCCGGGCTGGATTCGAACCAGCAGCCCTGCGGTTAACAGCCGCATGCTCTACCGTTGAGCTACCGAGGAATCGAAGACAAAATGTACCGAGTCGGGGACGAGAGTGCCCTGTCTCCTCCTCAAAAACTCTGCTGCAGAAAACGGTACGTCGCCGGACCGAGTTCCAACGAGTGCACCATACCCAACTCCTACGGTACCCCTCACCAGGCCTCTGTGTCAAGGGATTGATTTCCTTTTCACGGCCCCTGGGCTCTTCAGTCGCTTGCGTTGTCGGACCGGGCCCAGGGATTGCTGTCCGGAAAGAAGTCGGCGCGGCCTTCAGTCTCGTTGAATGTCGTCGTGCCCTCGTCCATCCAGGCGTAGGCCTTCTCGTCGGTTCCCACAACCATCGGAAGCCACATGTGGCTGATCTCATGGTAGGTAACGCCGAAGAGGCCTTCGGCCGACTCGTACTGCCCGATGTGCGTAATCATCGGGTACTCTATGCCGCCCCCGATGGGCCCTTCCACCGTGGTCATTTGCGGATACGGGTACGGCACGATCATGTCCGGTAGGGACGCAGACGGCTTATTTTTTAGGCGAGGGGCCGCCGTGGCGCTGAAACCATTCCAGCACGTGGGCCGCCTTCGCGGCGAGGTGACTGGGGCGGGCGGCAATGCTATGAGAGGCGCCGGGGACGCGCACCAGGGCCGTCTCTACCTGCCGCAGCTTCAGGGCCTGGTAAAACTGCTCCGACTCGGACATCGGCGTGCGGTAGTCTTCGGTGCCCGTCATGAACATCGTCGGCGTCGTCACGCTGTCGGCGTAGGCGATGGGGGAGCGCTTCATGTAGTGGTCGCGGTGATTCCACGGCATCCCCGGAAACCAGTACTTGGCGCCGAAGGGGTAGATGTCGGCGGTGAGGACCCAGCTGTACCAGTTGACGACCGGCTTGGCGGCCACGGCGGCGCGGAAGCGGTCGGTGTGGCCCACGATCCAGGACGTGAGCACCCCCCCGCCACTCCCTCCGGTCACAAAGAGCCGATTCTCGTCCACGTAGCCGCGTTCCAGCACGGCGTCCACCCCGGACATCAGGTCGTCGAAGTCATTCCCGGGATAGTCGTGGTGGATGGCGTTCCCGAATTGTTGGCCGTAGCTGGTCGAGCCCCGCGGATTGGTGTAGAGCACCACGTAGCCGGCGGCGGCGTAGAGCTGCACCTCCGCCGCGAAGTAGGGGCCGTACGCCGCGAACGGCCCGCCATGAATCTCCAGGACGAGCGGGTAGTCCCTCGACGTGTCGAAATTCGGCGGCTTCACGATCCAGCCCTCGATGGTTTTTCCGTCGTAGGACGACTCGTACGTGAACTGCTCGACGCGTCCAATCTTGATCTGGTCGAAGAGGTCGTCGTTAAGGGACGTGAGGACCTGCGGCTCCTGTCCGGCCTGCGCGACGGCCACGTCCGCCGGGCGCTGGGTCGTGGCGTGGGTGTAGGCCACCCGTCCGTTCGCCGCGAGGCTGAACGAGCCGCTCGTGTAGGGGCGCCCGAGGGAGGTGCCCCCCACGTTGCCAGCAATTACGCTCCGTTCGCCGTCGAGCGTAACGCTGCCGATCTTGGTCGAGCCCTCGTCCACGTACTGAAAGACGATGCGCTCGCCGTTGGCGGTAAAGGTGGGATCCTGGACGTCACGGCCAAACTCTTCCGTGAGGAGCCGTGCGTTGGTGCCGTCGCGGTCCATCACGTACAGCTTTGTCACCTGGTAGCCCTGTTCACGGTCGTCGAAGCCGGTATAGGCGATCGTGGAGCCGTCCGGGGAGACCGCCACGTCGCCATCCGGGCCCTGCCGATTGGTAAGGGCCGTGACCACGCCGCTCGACACGTCGATGGCGTACACTTCGGTGTTGAGAGGATCGAGTGCAGCGTCCTCGTGCCGGTTGGCGCTGAGGAGAAGCGTCTCGCCGTCGGGCGTCCACGTGGGCGTGCCTTCGTGGTCGTAGGGGGCCGTCGTGATTTGCCGCGGTGTGCCCCCGGAGGCCGGGACCGTAAAGATCTGCGTGTGGCCGCGCTCTGTGTAGCCGCCCCCGTCCGTGCGGTAGATCGTTTGCGTGATGTAGTCGGGCCGCTCGGCCCAGTCGGCCCCTTCCGGGGGGCTCGGCAATTGGGCGAACGGCTTCGTCTCGGCCGGGACGAATTTCGTGAAGGCGAGCCGGTCCCCATCCGGCGACCACGACAGCCCGCCCGGAGAGTGCTCCAGTTGCGTAAGGCGGGCCGTCTGGCCGGTGTCCATCCAGCGCACGTAGATTTCCGCCCCGTCGTCCGTAGAGGCCACGTAGGCGACCCGATCGCCACTGGGCGACCAGCGGGGCTGGGAGGCATTGGTCTCCGGCTCCGTAATCGGTCGGTGGCCCGTCCCGTCCGCGCCGACGACCCACAGCCTGGAGGTGCGGCGGTCCTCCATCTTGTCCATGAACGTGCGGGCATACACCACCCGGTCGCCGCTCGGCGAAATCTGGGGATCGGCGGCGTATTCGAGGTCAAAGACGTGTTTGAGGTCGAAGGCGAGGGAGTCCTGCGCGTACTGGGCCGAGGCGGTCGGCACGAGCAGAAGCCCCGCTACGAGGCCCAGGGCGAGTCCGAAGCGACGGAGGGGGATCATGGCATCACTGGATCAGCACGAGAGACCAACGCGCCGACCAACATAAGGATCGCTCGGGGCGAGTGCGAGCGCGCCGCCCTGCCGTGCACGGATCCTTCGGGGAACACACCCGACCGCTCTAAGCGTAGGTAGTATTCCGAAGCTGACATTGTGGAGACATGCCCGAGTGGCGGAATTGGTAGACGCGCGTGATTCAGGGTCACGTGGCCCTTTGCGGCCGTGGAGGTTCGAGTCCTCTCTCGGGCACCGATAAACCCCGCTTGAACGCCCAAAGACGGCGATTCAGGCGGGGTTTTCTGATTGGGGCCGTCTCCCCGATCTTGCGAGAAAACGAGAAAGATTGCATGGATCTGGGAATGGCTTGGGAATATATTGGGAACGGTTCCCAAGTGACTACTCACTACCGAAGGTTTCTTCCATCGCCCGATCCATCACTTCCAGGCTCAGGTGGCAATATCTCTATGACCTGCGTATTGGAGGTTCGAGTCCTCTTTCGGGCACCAACGAAAAACGCCCCTCAGCGCCTGAAACGGCGACCTGAGGGGCATTTTGTGTTTGAGACCGTTCCCCGTTGTTGCGCCGAATCGCAGAATCTCGTACCAAATTGAAAAGTTATGGGGAAACTGTGGGAGGAAAGAAATAGCCGGCGCTTCTGGAACAGTCTCAAACTATCGGTGGCGCAAAACAGAGGAGTTCACACGGAGTGCTCAAGTTGTCTGCGTAGCGACTCAATTCCAGCAGTCTTTCTTCAGCACTGGGATTCAGGGTGACTACTCCCCTCTCCTCCATTTCTGCTTTCAGGTGTTCAGGGGAATGATCTGTCAGTTCGTTGAGAATCTCAGCCTTACGCCAAGACTTCCGATAGTCTGTGCCTGTTTCTTCGCAAGCTTCAATCATCTCGTCCTTCGTCATGAAGTGCATAAATGCTTCCTCTTCATCGGAAGCCACCAAAAGTCCGGTCGATTCTATCTCCTGAACTGTGTCTGGAATGTTGATTCCCATGCTTCTGATTTCATACGTCGTGAGATCAGAGAGTACACCTCCGCCCCGCTCATGCCATATGTCCCCAGGCGCTAATCTGGAGACTGCGTAAAGTAGATGCATCCGAGCAGCCGGTGTCAAAGTAGCGATTTTCGAGCTAATCTCGTCTTCCCCGATGGGACCTACCTTCTCGTCATCTTCGCCGTATAGTGGGTATTCTTCCCAATAGCTAGCATCCTGACGCATACCTTCAATGAAGGTATTTGCACGCCGACGGAGTTCAACCATCTGATCTGACCACTCGGGAAGAAACGGGCACAGTATCCAGGCGATAAACTGCGGAATGTCCTCCGTAATCCAGAATTGTCTTCCACCTCCCCCTTTCGAGGCAATTATGAAAAGTGCCTGCAATTCATACAGCACGTCCTTCGGAAGGTCACCCAGATAGCGTGCGAAACTGATTTGAGAGATTGCTTCCACATGTTTGTCTATCCAAGACGGTCCTACTCCTAAGCCAGGATTGGCCCTGAGGACTTCTCTCATGAGCTTCTTGATTGAGAACAGGTCACTCTCCTTCAAACGCTCAGCAATGAAAGGAACAAAGTCCGTGCAGGGAACCCTTGTCCCAGAGGAATACTCGTCATCAAGAAATGGATATTCGTCCTGTCCTAATCCCTCGATCCGATCTCGCAATTCCTCCACTGGTTCGCTAGCAGGCACTGTAGAGCTTCCTGTAATTCGGGAGGTGCAACTATGAGCCTTAATCGATCCTTGGTCTGTTACGAGCCAAATGTCTCCTCCATCGCCCGATCCATCACTTCCGGGCTGAGGTGGCTATACATCTCCGTGACCTGCGTATTGGAGTGTCCAAGAATCTCTGAAATCACTCGGAGGGGCACGCCCTGCATCGAGAGCCACGAGCCGGTCGTGTGTCGGCACGAGTGGAAGGACAGTTCCTCTCGGTCGGACAGTCCAGCTTTGCGGACGTAGAACTTGAACCGCTTGGAGACCCGATCCGGCTTCGGTACGTCGCCGTCCGCGTCCACGAACACCGGCTCGTTGTCGAGCGGCGTCCGCGCCTCTCACATCTCCCGGAGCGTGTCGAGGGCGTCCCCACGGAGCGGCACGGTTCGCTCGTTGCCGTTCTTCGCGGTGAAGCCGTCCCGGTTGCGGACCACAAGGCGACCGGCGCTCAAGTCCAAGTCTCCCCACTGGAGGTTCAATAACTCCCCCCGCCGCAGGCCGGTGCCCACTGCTACGCGGACCATCTGTTTGAGCCACGTATCCCGAGGCGTCGGTCCCGGCTCGTCCTCCTTCATCTTCCGGTGGGCGTCAATGGATCGGAGGAGCTTCTCTACGTCCTCCGGTCGGAGAAAGGCTTTTTCCTTCTCCTCTGTTCGCGGCTTTGATACCTCGTCCACGGGGCTTTCGTCTACGAGCTCGTCCTCCTCTGCCCACGAGAAGAACGCCCGGACGTGGCGGTAGCGGCTCCGCTTCGTGGCGTTGGAGGGAGCGGACTCGTTGGCCTGTCCCTCGTTGACGCGGGCGTGGATGTAGCTGTGGACGTGATCAGGCTGCACGTCTCGCATCATGGCCCCGGCGGGCGTGTGCCGGAGGAAGTTGTTGAGTTTGTACTCGTAGCCGTCGAGGGTGCTTTCCTGGAGTCCTTCGCGGCGTTTCGTCTCCAGGTACTCCTCCACCGCGTCTTCAACGGTCTCGTGCCGCCGTTGCCAGCCGCCGTTCCAGGGATCGAACTCGCCCTCCTCATACGCCTTCTCCCACTTCACGAGCTTCT